>JAHCKV010000254.1 GCA_026125595.1 Burkholderiales bacterium
GGCCGCTGTGGCCACCGCCAACATCGGCTGTCTCACGCACATCCAGAGCGGCAGCAAGCTCCCCGTCCGCCATTGGATCGAATGGATCGACGAGGCGTTGGCGGGCTGACGATCGCCGACGCGTTCGCCGCGGTGCTGCGGCCATGACCCCCGGCCCATTCCTGTTGCTGGACGATCGGACGGCACCGATCGAAACCGCCGCGGCGCGACTGTTCGCCGATCCGCTCGAACATCTGGTGTGCCGCGACGCGCGCGAGGTCGACGCGACGTTCGCCCGCATCGATGCGGCGCTGGCCGCGGGACACCATGTGGCGCTGGTCGCTGCCTACGAACTCGGCGGACTGCTGCAACGGGTGCGATTGCCCGCGGCCGATGTCCCGCTGCTCGAAGTGTTGATCTGCCCGGCACCGCAGCGGCTGCATCGCGCCGCGGTCGACGCGTGGCTCGATGCGGACGATGCACCGGCCAGCATCGTGGACATGCAGCCGGCGTGGGACGCGAAGCGTTACGGCGCCGCGTTCGACTGGCTGCAGCAGGCCATCCACGACGGCGATTGCTACCAGGGCAACATCACGTTTCCGCTGACCTTCGGCGTGATGGGCTCACCCGCGGCGCTGTATGCGCGACTGGTCCGCGCACAGCCCACGGCATTCTGCGCGTTCGGCCGGCTGGCTGAACGCCATGTGCTGTCGTTGTCGCCGGAACTGTTCGTGCGCCGTCGCGGCAGCGTGCTGACCGCGAAACCGATGAAGGGCACGGCCCCGCGCGATCAGGATCCGTCGAGTCTCCCGCGTGACGACAAGACCCGCGCCGAGAACGTGATGATCGTCGATCTGTTACGCAACGACCTGGGCCGATTGGCCGAGATCGGCAGCGTGCGCGTGCCGGAACTCTTTGCCGTCGAGCCGCTGCCGACCGTCTGGCAGATGACGTCGACTGTCGAAGCCACCCGGCACGGCCCGCTGCCGACGCGCGAACTGTTCGCAGCGCTTTTTCCGTGCGGTTCGGTCACCGGGGCGCCGAAGCGCCGCGCGATGGAAGTGCTGGCCGAAGTCGAACAGGCGCCGCGCGGCACGTACTGCGGCGCGATCGGCTGGATGGCACCCGATGGCGATTTCAGCTTCTCGGTGCCGATCCGCACGCTCGAACTGGATGCCGCCGGCAAGCGCGGCCGCATGGGCATCGGCAGCGGCGTCGTCGCCGATTCCGGTCTCGGCCAGGAATACGACGAATGCGTGTTGAAGTCGCGCTTCCTGACCCGGCTCGATCCGGGGTTCGCGCTGATCGAGACGCTGCGCGTCGAAGACGGGCAGGCGCAGCGGCTGCAAGCCCACATCGATCGACTCGACGCATCGGCCCAGGCGCTGGACTTCGTGTTCGACCGGCATGCGGCCCGAGCGGAAGTCGCTACGCGCGCTGCGGGATGCGGGCATCCCCATCGCCTGCGCATGCTGCTGACGCGCGATGGCGCGCTGACGCTCGAAGTGTTTCCGCTGGAAGCGATTCGCGAACCCGTGACCGTGCGGATCGCCGACGCGAGCAGCGACAGCGCCGATCCGTTCCTGCGACACAAGACGACCTGGCGACCGCAGTACGACCGTGCGTTGCGCCAGGCGACTCGCGCCGGCGACTTCGATCACCTCTTCTTCAACGAGCGCGACGAACTGGCGGAAGGTGCGCGCAGTTGCGTGTTCGTGCGCATCGGTCACCGATGGGTCACACCGCCGCTGTCGGCCGGCGTGCTGCCGTCCGTGATGCGCGCCGAACTGCTGCGCGATCCGGACTTCGGCGCCGTGGAAGGAACGGTGAGTCGCGCGCAGTTGCTGGCGGCGCGGCAAGTGGTGGTGGCCAATAGCGTACGCGGCGCACTGACGGCACGCGTCGCCGGTTGAGATCGACGGGACGGATCGGGAAAACCGAACCCCGTCAGTTCAACGTGCGTTCCGTTTCTTCCGGCGGGGCCGGCGCCACGGTCGGCAGTTCGAGGTTCAGATTCCAGTCCGCTTTCTCGACGGCCGAATGGACCAGTCGCATCAGGCCGTGCAACAGGTTGTCGGTCAGCGTCAGATGGGCGCCGTCGCCTTCGCTGGGCAGCAGCCCGACCTGGCTACGGCCATCGGGCATGCGTCGCGCCTGGATCCGCGTCACCAGCAGCGGCGCACCGCCGAGCGGCTGTTCCCGCGGCGCGGCCGTCGGTGGTTCGTCGCCGGCACGCGCGAACTTCACCTGCTGCAGCGCGCGCTCGTGCTCGAACTGCAGGATCGCGGTGCGCGCTTCGGCGCTCGGTTGCAACTGAATCTCGGGCTTGCGTTCCGCCATGCGCAGCAGCGCCATCGACAGCCGCTGCACGCATCGACGGGTCAGCCACAGCAGCACTTCCGCGCCACCGTCGATCAGGATGCGCATCAGCAGCCGGTCCTGTTCGGCATCGAATTCGATGCGGATGCGTTCGAGCTTCATGCAGGGACTCCGCGGCAACCGGGGACCCCATGATCACCGCGCCCGATGCGGGCGTCAAAGGTGGCGACGCTCAGGCGCTGCGCATCATCGACGGCGACCACTGGTAGAACCAGGTCTCGGTCAACAATCGGCCACCGGCCTTCAGCACCAGGCGCAGATTCACCGGCTCCGTCCTCGAACGCACCGACTTCAGATCGAACTGCGCGCGGTAACCGCGACCGTCTTCGAGGGGCTGCACGCCGACCCCGCCCAGCGTGCCGCGGGATACGGTGATCTCCGGTTGCACGCCCGCCTCCGGTGGCACAGCGGCCAGTTCGACGCCGGCGAAGTCCACCGTGAAGCGCCAGGCCTCCGCTCCGGCGCCACCGTCGCCCGTTGCGACGCGCGTTGCCACCACGCGCCCGAGCGCCGGGTTGAACGGCATCCGCGTACCCCAATGCAGCCGATAGCCGTACAACAGTTCCTGGCCGCGCCGCGGCTTGTCGACCGGATTCCAGAACGCGACGACGTTGTCGAACGTTTCGTCCGCCGCCGGGATCTCGATCAGTTGCACCGAACCGCGACCCCATTCGCCCCGCGGCTCGACCCACAGGCTCGGTCGCCACTCGTAGCGCATGCCGTCATCCTGATAGTGCTCGGGCGTCAGGTCCCGCTGCAGCAGCCCGAACCCGCGGGGGTTGCGGTCCAGGTGGCTGTTGAAGCGCACCCCGGGCGGATTCGCCAGCGGCCGCCAGATCCACTCGCCTTCGCCGGTCCACAACGCCAGGCCGTCGGAATCATGCACTTCGGGTTGCCGGCGATCGGCCATCCGGCGATCGTTCTCGCCGAAATGGAACATGCTGGTCAGCGGTGCGATGCCGATCCGCTCGATCGTGCGACGCGGATACAGCGCGGCATCCACATCCATCACCAGCGTCGCGCCCGGCTGGATCCGGAACCGGAACGCGCCGGTCGCCCCCGCCGACTCCAGCAGCGCGTGCACCATGATGTCGGTGGCATCGGGAGACGGACGCTGCAGCCAGAAGCGCGTGAAGCGCGGAAACTCCTCCGGACGCGGCAACCCGGCATCGATCGCGAGGCCGCGCGCCGAGATGCCGTACTGCATCTCCTCGCCGACCGCGCGGAAATAGCTCGCACCGAGAAACGACACGATGTCGCGGGCCAGATCGGTGCTGCGATGCAGCCGGAACCCGGCGAATCCGATGTCGTCCGGCAACTGATCGTGGGCCAATCCGCTCTGTCCGTAATCGAACATCTCGGGCTGATGTCCAAGCTCCGATGCCAGGCCGTCCTCGACGGCGTACAGACGTGCCTGTTCGGCGAATCCCGGCCCGCGGTGAAAGAACTTCACCTGGAACGGCAATCCCTGGCCGTGCCACAGCGCCTTCTCGTCGCGGTACTGATAGTTGATCGACTGGAAACGCTCCCAGTCCAGCTCGCTCACGGCCCGGGGCAGCGGCGTCGACTCGGCCCGATAGGCCCGTTGCGCGAGGTAGCGCGCGTGCCCCTTCAACCACGGGTAGTCGAAGGGAGCAGCAGTGCCGAGCGTTCGCACCGTCGCCCACCCGATACCGGCGGGAGCAGCGACGTGCACGGCACCGGCGGCAACGGCCGCCTTCAACAGCTCGCGTCTTCGCATGGGTCCGGGACCCCGACTGCGCTCAGGCAGCGGCGCCTCCCACCTCCGCGGTCGGACGACGTTCGAACCATCGGCGATGAACGCCGCCCGTGGCCGTCTTCAACTGGCGATGCAACGCATCGAGCGCGATCGGATCGAGCAGCAACGCGCTCTTGTCCTTCGCGCTCAGGGCGTCCGGCCCTTCCCGCAAGGCGAGCGGCACGAGTTCGCTGCGACGCTTCTGGTCCATCGGCGTATTGCGCCGGCGGCGCAGCAGTGCGCCACGCATCAGATCATTGACGGCCGGATCGACGATGGCATCTTGGAATCCCGGCGGCTCGGGCGTCTGCGCCGCGCGGGCCCGGGTCTCCACCAATTCCCGCGGTGGCAGTTCCTCTTCGGGAATCACGAACAGCCCCAGTCGTTGCAACCGCCGACCCATCGTGACGCGGCTGGACAGCACGGACAACGGCACCGACAGCATCAGCGCGCCGACCACCGGCAGCAGCCACAGCAGGAACGACGGATTCAGCCAGTTCACGTCTCCAGCCCAGATCAACCCTAACAACGAATGCAGACCGTGGTGGCGCAACGCTTCGCTCCATTGGGTCTCGGTGTCCTCGCGCGGCGGCGACTTCCACTGGATCTTCAAACCCGCGAACGTGCTCAGCACGAAGTGGGTGTGGAACAGCATGCGGATCGGCGCGAGCAGTGCCGAGAATGCGAACTCCACGGCCATGCTGGCCATCAGCCGCAAGCGCCCCCCGAAATGACGGGCACCCTGCAGCACGAACAGCGCGACACCGAGAATCTTCGGCAGGAACAGCAGGATCGCCGTGGCGGCATACAACGTCATGCCACGCTGCGGATGCCATTCGGGCCATACCGGGAACAGTTGCTCGGAGCGCGTGAAGTACTCGGGTTCGACCAGCGTGTGCACGCCGAGCAGCACCGTCGACAGCATCAGGAACGTGAACCACAGCGGCGCCGAGCAATAGGCCATCACGCCCATCATGAACACGGCGCGGTGTGCCGGGTGCAGCCCGCGGGCCGTCGACAGCCGCACATTGATCAGGTTGCCCTGGCACCAGCGACGGTCGCGCTTCAACTCGTCGATCAGATTGGGCGGCATCTCCTCGTAGCTGCCCTCCAGGTCGTAGGCGATCCACACGGCCCAGCCGGCGCGACGCATCAGCGCCGCCTCGACGAAATCGTGCGACAGGATCTCGCCGGACATCGCGCCCTTGCCGGGCAGTCGGGCCAACGCGCAATGCCGCCTGAACGGCGCGACCCGCAGGATCGCGTTGTGACCCCAGTAGTGCGCTTCGCCGAGCTGGAAGAAATGCAGCCCGGCGACGAACACCGGGCCGTAGACGCGCGTCGCGAACTGCTGGATGCGGGCATACATCGTCGTGTGCCCCGCCGCCCTCGGTGCGGTC
>JAHCKV010000255.1 GCA_026125595.1 Burkholderiales bacterium
AACGCGCGGCCGTCGGCGCTACTCGATCATCTGGCCGGTCGCCTGTCCGAGATCGACGCGATCAACGGCGCCATTCCGCCTACGGGCGAACCCCTCGGCATTGCGGCGCCGGTCAATGCCGCGATCACCGCGCTGGTACGCGCGAAGGAACGACGCATGGGCGTGCGCGGCTGAGATGGTTGGTGGCCACACAGAACGACGCGCAGGGTTGCGCGGCTTGGGGAAAGACGCAATCAGCACGGACCGTCACAGGATGTGCCGATCGCGCGATTTCGCACGCCGTCGCTTGCGGCAAAGCGCTCCGCGACCCGCCAACAGCATCACCCCCGCCGCCAACAGCCATCCGGCCGCGGGTTCCGGTATCGGATTCCTGAAGTTCGCGCTGTACTCGATTCGGTAGTACGCCTCCAACGGAAACGTGTCTTCCCCCATCAGGGCGTCGAATCGTTCCTGATCGAACGACACCACCGGATCGAAGTTCGTGGCGCAACCCGACCCCGCTCCGGTCGACAGGCACAACGCTTCCTTGCGCAGAATCCGCGGCTCGTTCTCGCCGACCAGCATGTCGATCTGCCCCGTTCCGGCGATCGTGGGATAGAACGCGCCTCCCGCGAACCGCTGGAAGATACGGCTCGACGAGTAACCCGCACTGTCGCCGGGATCGCCGGGTGGGCGCAGCTTGAGGCTGTACAGCGCAGCCGTCGAGTTCGCCAGGCCGATGGCCCCGAGACTGTAGGAGACATCGAGTGTCACTGGAATGATGCCCGGCTGCAGCGGGGGCGCGATGCTGGGAGTGACCGCAAACTCGAACACGATCCAGGCGTGGGTCGATATGGTGCCGCCCCCGGATGCCCGGACGAAGCCCGACATGAAATCGACCGACGCGCTGCCCGATCCGCCCGGGCTGCCTTCGGCGGCGTGGGCGCAAGACAGGTCCCGGCTGGCCGAGATCAGGTGGCTGTTGGAATAGCCGAGCGACCCGTCGTCGCGAGTGAATGGGTAACAGGTGACGGCACCGAATGCGGGCGACAGCACGATGGCCCCCACGTTCGGGCTCGCCAGCACCAGCACGAGCAGAGCCGACACCGCAGCCCATGTCCGCAGCATCGAGATGGCGACACGACACCGTTTCATCGATCTCTCCCGGACGCGCGCGTTATCGAGGACATCATCATGCGGTGCGACGCTCCCGTTCCGGCATCCCCGGTTCGGGGTACCCCGAGCGGGTGACAGGGCCTGCGATGGCCTCGGCCGTGCGGTCGGCGAGGGATAATCGGGCTATCCGGTTCACCGAGTCGGTCGCCATGAGACGCGTTGCGTCGCCCCCGGAAGTGCATGCCGAACTGTTGCAGGTAGTCTTGGCAAACATGCGGACGGTCAGCGCCCTGGGCGTTTTCGTGGCGCTGCCGATCGCGTGCGTGCTGCTCTGGAGCACCGCGCCGAGAGACGCCCTGGTCGTGTGGGCGGCGGCGGTCGCGCTATGCGAAGCGGCAATCTGGGCGACCGAGCATCGACGCCGCCGCGAGGCGCCAGGCGATCGGGTCAACCCGCGATGGGAAACTCGCTATCGCTGGTTGCTGTGCCTCGACGGCTGTGCGTGGGGCTTGTCCGGATGGATATTTCTGCCAGCTGCCGCCGGCCAAGAGCTGATCGTGTTGATGCTGCTGGCGCTGTTGGCCGCATCCGCCGCGGTACAGATGGGGCCTGTTCCGTCGCTGTACGCGCGATTTCTCGGCGGGCTGCTGACACCGCTGGTACTCGGTCTCTGTCTGCAGGCCGACTGGCATCGACTCGTGATGGCATTCGCCACCGTCCTGACCGGCGCCGTGATGATGAGTTGCGCACGAGTGATCCATCGGTCCCTCGCGCGCACCGTCGAAACATCGATCCGGAACCGCGAACTGGTCGTCGAAGTCGAGCAGCGTCGACGGGAAGCCGAACACGCCAGCGAAGCGAAGACCCGCTTTTTCGCTGCCGCGAGCCACGACCTGCGCCAACCGGTGCACGCCATGGCGCTGCTGACGGAAGTACTTCTCAACGACTCTCCCGCCGGCCCGCAGCGGGCGACCGCCACCGTACTGCATCGATCGGCGCAGGCACTCCAGACGTTGATCGGCAGTCTGTTGGATCTATCTCAACTCGATGCCGGTCCGCTGGAAGCGGACCGCTGCCCGGTGCCGTTGGATCCGCTGTTCGCGCTGCTGCATGCCGAGTTCCAACCGGAGGCACGGGCTCGCGGTATCACGATGCGGCACGTACGCTGTCGCCTGGCGGTCGACGCCGACCCCCGGATGCTCGAACGCATCCTGCGCAACCTGCTGTCCAATGCCCTGCAGTACACCGCATCCGGACGCGTGTTGCTCGGCGCCCGGCGCCGAAGCGGCGCAGCGTCGATCCAGATCTGGGACACCGGCATCGGTATCGCGCCGGACCATCAGCGGCTGATCTTCGACGAGTTCTATCAGGTGTCGAATCCGAACCGCGATCGGACCCGTGGACTCGGTCTCGGGCTTTCCATCGTGCAACGGCTGGCCCATCGGATGGGCGCCACGGTCGAACTCCGATCGACGCCGGATCGTGGATCGATGTTTGCGGTGACGTTGCCGCGGGTCCCGCTGCCGGCTCGCCCGCCGACACCGGAACAGCACCCCGCCGACGCCGATCGGTTGCGCGGCGGGCTGGTCATGGTGATCGACGATGACGAAACCACGCGGGTCGCGATGTCCGCGTTGCTGCGGAGCTGGGGAGCACAGGTCGCCTGTGCCGCGGGACACGAAGATGCGATGGCGAGACTCCGCTCGATTGCCCGTGTGCCCGATCTGATCCTGTGCGACCGGTGCCTCGGCGGGGAGCGCGATGGCGAAGACCTGATCGACGATCTGCGGCAGGAGTTCGCAGAATCGATTCCTGCGGTGCTGATCACCGCCCACGCAGGCACGACAACCGCACCGGACACCGGCGCGTGCCGCGTTCTCGTGAAGCCGGTGAAAGCCGCAGAGCTGCTCACTGCCATCGGCGAGTGCCTGCCTCCGCGCGCATCGACCGGCCTTGGACGGCGCGTAGCCCGGGATCCGGCATGAAGATTCTGCTCGTCGACGATCACCCGCTGTTTCGCGAAGGCCTCGCATTGATGTTGACCCAGCAGTTTTCCACCGCCGCGGTACTCGAAGCCGGTGACGTCTCCACCGCGCTGCATCTGGTGGACACACACGCGGATCTCGCACTCGTTCTGCTCGACCTCAATCTGAATGGCACGACCGGATCCGACGCCCTGCTGACATTGCGCCAGCGGGCGCCGACATTGCCCGTCGTGATCGTATCCGCGTCGGAAAGCCGGACCGATGTCATGGCCTGTCTGCGTGCCGGCGCACGGGGCTACGTGCCCAAGAGCGAGGCACCGACGGTGTTCCGCTCCGCACTACGTCTGGTCCTGGACGGCGGCGTATACATTCCACCCGTTGCGTTGACTTCCTCGGAACGAACGAAGCATGACGACGATGACACTGTGCAGCGACGCAGCGGGCCGTCCTTCACGACGCGGGAGCGAAAAATCCTTGCACTGCTGTGCGAAGGCACGTCGAACAAGGGAATTGCGCAGCTGCTGCAGATCTCCGAAGGCACCGTTCATACCCATTTGAAGTCCATATTCCGCGAGCTCGGCGTCAACAACCGGACCCAGGCCGCGATGGCGGCGCGCCAGCTCGGCATCGATCGACCCGACGCCCGACCATGATCGACCGTCGCCAGTCTCGCTCCGAGCCTCGACGACTACCCACGTGATACTTCGCCGTTGTTTCCCTAGGGAAACACCGAACCAGTCTCGCGATGCGCGTTGGCTCCGGCATGGATGACTGCTAGCGGGGTGAGGCAGGCAAGGCTTGCGCCTTGGCAACGAGAACCGCGCTGCAGGCGCGATGCCGGAGCCAACCCACTGCTTGACATGAGATTGAAGGGACCGGGCGCTCGGGTCCGATGGTGTCGTTGCCGTCTCCTCAGGGAGTGCCGCTCCCTGTCGTCGACGTCGCCTCGCCCTCGAACCCGAGCGCCACGGTCGCGCACGTGATAATTGTTCGGTATTTCCCTTGCTTGCCGATCGGCAAGCCGAGCCCTTCACGATGACCGCCGATCCCGTCGCGCCAACCGTCGTTGCGCCACCTGTCCTGACCCGGGAATGGATTGCCGCCCGCATCCATGCGGGCGCCGCACCTCCGGGCGATCTGCCGCAATACCGCCATCCTCCCGATCGCACGCCCGTCGAAGCGGCGGTGCTCGTGCCGCTGGTGAATCGGGATACCGGCATCACCGTGATGCTGACGCAGCGTACCGCGCACTTGCATGACCACGCCGGCCAGATCAGTTTTCCGGGCGGCCGCGTCGATCTCGGCGACGTCGATCGGATCGATACCGCGTTGCGCGAAGCGGCCGAGGAAACCGGCCTTCCCCGCGAGCGGGTCGACATTCTCGGATTGCTGCCCGAATACGACGTGATGTCGGGTTTTCGCGTCACCCCGGTCGTGGGCTGGATCGAGCCGCCGGTGAGCTTCGTGCCCGATCCGTTCGAAGTGGCGGATGTGTTCGAGGTACCGCTCGCCTTCCTGCTGGATCCGGCCCATCACCTGAAGCAGAGCCGCCAGGTCGACGACACGTTGCGTCATTGGTATGCGATGCCGTGGGAAGGTCGCCACATCTGGGGTGCCACTGCGGGCATGCTGCATTCGCTGTACCGCATCCTCACACCCTGATGGCCAAGGCGGGCAAGGACAAGCTGCCGGTTTCCCCGGCCGTGCGGGCGCTGCGGGCCGCCGGCGTCGCGTTCACCGACCATCCCTACGAATACGAAGAGCGTGGCGGGACGGCCGTTTCGGCGCGCGAGCTGGGCGTCGATGAACACGCGGTCGTGAAGACACTGGTCATGGAAACCGATGCGCGCGATCCGCTGATCGTGCTGATGCACGGCGATCGCAAGGTGTCGACCAAGAACCTGGCGCGCACGCTCGGCGTCAAGACGATCCAGCCGTGCAGCCCCGAAGTCGCGAACCGGCACACCGGCTACCTGGTGGGCGGCACGTCGCCGTTCGGCACCCGCAAGGCCATGCCGGTCTACATGGAACGCAGCATCGTCGAATTGCCGCGGATCTACATCAATGGCGGTGCCCGTGGCTATCTGGTGGGGCTTGATCCGCGGGAGGTCGTCCGCATCTTGAATCCGACGCTGGTGGACGTCGGCGTCGACGACGTCTGAACCGGATGCGCCGCCGCTCCAGCGGCGATGTCCCGTATCGTTTCCCCCCGTTCATCCTTCTGGGCCGCCCGTGGAACTCGCATTGCTGCTGATCGTCGTCGCCGGTGCCTGGTTCTGGCTCGATACCTTGAAGACGCGCGAGATCGCGCTGAAGGCCGGCGAGCGCGAATGCGCCGCCGAGGGCCTGCAGTTCCTCGATTGGACCGTGGCGCAGACCCGACTGCGGCTCGCCCGCGACGGCAGCGGCACGGTGAAACTGCGCCGGACC
>JAHCKV010000256.1 GCA_026125595.1 Burkholderiales bacterium
GGTCTGTTTGGTGACGACCCGGCCCTGGGCTTCGAGAAGGACCATCAGGACATCGAACGCGCGACCGCCAATGTCGATCGCGATGCCGTCGGCGAAGACCTCACGGCGATGAGGTGCCACGCGGAAGCGTCCGAAGCCGAGGACCGGGGGAGTGGATTCACCTTCCATCGGCCTGGATTCTAGGGAAACACCGCACAAGTATCACGTGCACAACCCGGCCTGGGTTTCGAGGACTGGTTCGGAATTTCCTCCGGACACCGATTCAGAGATTTTCTGATTTCTTCAGGATTGTCTTCGCTTCGCCGGTTGCCCAGCCGTCGGCGCCGATTTCTGAAGGTTTCATGGCGGCCCGCTGAGTTTTCAGGGGGGGGCGTCTACTCTGACGACAGACAGCAACGCGACAAAGTCCCCGAGCCGGAGGGGGTACATCCGCGAATCGCGGATGCGCGATTGCGAACAACCGTCGATCGGAGAGAAGCCATGATCAGTTCCCATCAAGCCCAATGCCTGCTTGCTGCCGCACAGGACAAGGCGAAGCTGTTGAATGTCCCCGTCAATATCGCCGTACTGGATGGCGCCGCCCATCTGAAAGCGTTCGTGCGCATGGATGGAGCCGTTCTCGGATCCATCGATGTCGCGATGAAGAAAGCGACGACTGCCGCGTTGTTCCAGACCACCAGTGAATCCGTCTGGGAGTACTGCAAGCCGGGCGCCCCGGCACCGGCGCTGGAGATCTCCAACGGCGGACTGGCGCCCTTCGCAGGCGGCCTGCCGCTCAAGGGCGCTCGCGGCGAACTGCTCGGCGCCATCGGCGTGTCGGGCGGCGCTGTTTCGCAAGATCTCGAGATCGCCCAGGCCGCGGTCGCTGCCTTGAGCGATTGAGTCGAATTCGTCGTCAACCGGGCGACATGCCCATTCCAGAAGGAAGATCCCGATGTCCAAGACCATCCTCGTCACCGGCGCCGGTTCCGGCTTCGGCGAAGCCGCCGCCATCGGCATTGCCAAGAACGGCCATCACGTCATTGCCACTGCGCAAATCGCACCACAGGTCGCAGCGCTGCGCAAAAAGGCCAGTGATCTGGGCCTTCCCAATCTGCGCGTCGAGAAACTCGATCTGTTCGATCCCTATGACGTCGCCTATGCGCAGCGCTGGGACATCGACGTGCTGTGGAGCAATGCGGGCATCGGCGAAAGCGGGCCAGCCTCGGAAATTCCCGTCGACCTCGTGCGCCGCAACTATGAAGTCAATGTCTTCAAGCCGCTTGAACTCTCCCAGGGATTCATCCGCAAATGGGTCGCCGCCGGAAAGAAGGCGAAGATCGTGTTCACATCGTCGATGGGAGGCTTGTTCACTCCCGCTGGGTTTGGTGTCTATGTGTCGACCAAGCACGCCCTCGAAGCCATCGCCGAATCTCTGCAGCAGGAACTGGCGCCGTTCGGCATCAAGATCCAGACGATCAATCCCGGGGCCTATCTGACGGGCTACAACGAAACCATGGCCGATACGGCATTCCGTTGGCTGGATGATGCGAAGAACTTCACGAAGCGCGATGCATTGAGGGCGACATTGGACGGCATGCTGTCTCAGCCAGAAGGGCATCTCGACCCGCAGGAAATGATCGACCGGATGATCGCCATCGTGCCTGCCGACACCGGCAAGTTCCGCAACGTATGCCCCCAGTTCGTCGAAGACATGCTGAAGAAGTCCCAGGTCGAGGCCTGGAACCGGCAGATCTGAGACGGTCGTTCCCCGCAGGTGCGGGCCGTGGATGTCGTGAGATTGCTGCGGTTGGGCGAACGCCCATTCGACGAAGCGCTTCTGCCGGATTCGCGACGCGCCGCTATCACCGACAAGTATCCATTTCAGACCAGAGGAGATACGCAATGAAGCAACCCGACACTTTCGATCCGGGACGGCATGACGCGCATTCGGAGACGGCGACGTTGTTGTCGAGGCGCGAGTTCTTCCGGATCACCAGCGGCGCGCTGTCGATGGCGGCGGTTCCCGCCGGCCTGGCACAAACCGCCGACGGTGCGGCGATCGATGCCGTGCTGCCGGCGCATGTTCAGTTGACCATCAACGGGCAGACGCGATCGGTCGATATCGACCCGCGGCAGTCCGTGCTGGACGTCCTGCGCGAGGTGCTGGGTCTCACCGGTACCAAGAAGGGCTGCAATCAGGGCGCCTGTGGTGCGTGCACGGTGCTGATCGACGGCAAGCGCGTCCTTTCGTGTCTCGCGCTGGCGGCCATGCACGACGGTGCGTCGATCACGACGATCGAAGGGCTTGCGCAGAACGATCGCCTGCATCCACTTCAGGCAGCTTTCGTCGACCACGAAGCTTTCCAATGCGGCTATTGCACGCCCGGGCAGATCATGTCCGGCATCGGCTGCATCGCCGAAGGTCACGCCCGCTCGGTGGACGATATCCGATTCTGGATGAGCGGCAACATCTGCCGCTGCGGTGCCTATCCCGGCATCGCGGCCGCCGTTGCCGAAGCTGCAGGGAGGAAGGAAGCATGATCCCGTTCCGACTGCAGAAAGTCCGCACCGAGGTCGACGCGATCGCCGCGGCCCGTGCCGGGGGACGCTACATCGCCGGGGGCACCACGTTGGTCGACCTGATGCGCGAGGAAGTGGAGCGCCCAGAACGATTGGTCGACATCAATGCGTTGCCACTGGGCGGCATTCGTACCGAGGACGATCAACTGGTCATCGGTGCACTGGCGCGGATGTCGGAAGTTGCCGCGCATCCGGATACCTTGCGCCTGCAGCCGCTTATCGCCGAAGCGCTGATCGAAGGCGCGTCACCGCAACTTCGCAACGTCGCATCCATCGGTGGCAACCTGCTGCAACGGGCGCGCTGTCCTTACCTGCGGATGCTCGATGCGCCGTGCAACAAGAGGGTGCCGGGATCCGGCTGTGCGGCGATCGGCGGCGTGAACGTCGGGCACGCGATTCTGGGTGCCAGTGCCCATTGCGCCGCCACGCATCCATCCGACCTGGCCGTCGCGTTGGTTGCGCTCGACGCCACCGTACGGGTGCGAGGGCCCGCGGGTGAACGCAGCTTCCCGGTCGAGTTGCTGTTCCGGCTGCCGGAGGCCACGCCGCATCTGGAGCACACGTTGCAGCCCGCCGAGCTGATCATCGAAGTCCGAGTGCCCCACGATGCGAGCGCCCGGCACGCACGCTACCTGAAAGTCCGCGATCGCTCGTCCTACGAGTTTGCACTCGTCTCGGTCGCTGCGGCATTGCATGTCGAGAAGGGGGTGATCCGGACGGCCCGCATTGCCGCCGGCGGCGTAGGTACGCGGCCCTGGCGGATGCGGGCTTCGGAGCAGGCCCTGGTCGGCAGGGCACCGGATCGCGCTTCGTTCGAAGAGGCTGCGCAACGTTCGCTCGACGGTGCGCGTCCGCTTTCCGGGAATGGATACAAAGCCGAACTGTTGCCGCGCACGATGGTGCGGGCGCTCGAAATGACACGGGAGGTCGTATGAACAGTCGAGTCATGGGACAGCCGCTGGCGCGCGTGGATGGTCACGCCAAGGTGACGGGTGCGGCACGCTACGCTGCCGAGTTCAATCAGCCGGGTCAGGTGTACGGCGTCATCGTGGGCAGCACGGCCAGCATCGGGCGTGTGAGGCGCATCGACGATGTTGCTGCGCTGCAGCTTCCGGGTGTCATTGCGGTCATTAGTCATCGCAATGCGCCGCGGCTCGCCTACCGTGCCCACAAGGGCGCGATCGATCCCTCGGTCGGTGAGCGGCTGCACGTACTGCAGGACGATGTGGTGCGGTTCTACGGCCAGCCGCTGGCGGTCGTGGTGGCGCGCACGCTCGATCAGGCGGAGCGGGCAGCGGCAGCGCTGCGCATCGACTTCGAAGTCGCGACGCCGGTCCTCGATATCCACGCCCCGGCGGCACGACCTGTCATTCCCGACGCCGGCAGAGGGCGGTCTGCGCGCTTGCATGCCGACAAGGCGCGAGGCGATGCCGATGGCGCGTTGGCGACCGCTGAAGTCAAGGTCGACGAGACCTACGACATCGCGCGCGAGCATCACAATCCGATGGAGCCGCACGCGACGATCGCGGCATGGTCGGGCGAAAAACTCACGTTGTGGAGCAAGAGTCAGTTCGTCGTGAACGAGCAGGCCGAGCTGGCCGCAATCTTCGGTCTGCCGCGGGAGAATGTGGAGGTCATCTGCCCCTTTATCGGTGGTGCGTTCGGCACCAGCTTGCGTACCTGGTCACACGTGACGCTCGCTGCCATGGCCGCACGGCAAGTGGGTCGACCGGTGAAGTTGGTGCTGACGCGTCGACAGATGTTCTACGCGACGGGCTATCGGCCGCGGACCCTGCAGCGTTTCGCGTTGGGTGCGACCCGTGAAGGGCGCCTGACCAGTGTCGTGCACGAAGGTGCGGGCGAGACCAGTCGCTATGAGGAGTTCGTCGAAGCGCTGACTGCCGTGTCGAGTTTCATGTATGCCTGCCCCAACGTTCGCACCCGTTACCGCATCGTTCCCCTGGACACGGCCACGCCGACGTTCATGCGCGGTCCCGGAGAGGCCAGTGGCATCTTTGCCATGGAGTCTGCGATGGACGAGCTGGCCTACGAACTGGGCGTCGATCCGATCGAGCTGCGTCGTCGCAACGAACCCGTGATCGACGAAGGCGAGAATCGCCCGTTCTCGAGTCGGTCGTTGATGCAGAGCTTCGACCTCGCAGCCCAGCACTTCGGCTGGGCGCGCCGCGACCCGAAGCCCAAGTCCATGCGGGACGGCGGTCTGCTGATCGGCTGGGGCGCGGCCGCGTCGTGCTATCCGGCGCTGTTCAATCAAGCCCGTGCACGGGTCCGGTTGCTGCAGGACGGCACCGCCGAAGTGGAGGCTGCAGCGAGTGACATGGGACCGGGCACGTACACCTCGATGACCCAAGTGGCAGCCGAGTTTCTCGGTCTGCCGGTGCAGCGGGTGCGTTTTTCTCTCGGTCGATCCTCGTTTCCCGCTACGCCGCCACACGGTGGTTCGCAAACCATGGCCTCGGTCGGTTCCGCGATCCGGAGCGCCTGCTTGGCCGCGCTGGAGACCGCGGCTCGCCGAGAAACTCAGGATCGGCGTTCGCCGTTCCACGGCGTGGATGTGGCGATGCTCGAATGGAACGAAGGTCGTCTGCATCGTCGGGGCGACACCGCATCCGCCGTGGCTTTGGGCGAGATCGTCGCGAAGACGGGACAGCCGATCGAAGGCACGGCATCGGCGGCTCGGGATCCCGAAGTCGCGCGCCGGTTCTCGATGCATGTCTTCGGGGCCGTTCTGGCCGAGGTGGCGGTTGATCCGGAACTCGGCATTGTGCGCGTCCGTCGCATCGTCGGGGCCTACGGCGCGGGCCGTATCGTCAATCCGCGGTTGGCCGCCAGTCAGTGCACCGGAGGAATGATCGGCGGTATCGGCATGGCCCTGATGGAGCGCACGGTGCTCGATCCCCGCGATGGTCGCGCAGTGAACGCC
>JAHCKV010000257.1 GCA_026125595.1 Burkholderiales bacterium
ACGGCGCGGATGCCGACATCGCGCTTGCCGACCTGCAGCACTTCCTGGCCCGGACCATGTCCGCGCACTTCGGCAGAGGGACTGTAGACACGAAGCAGCTCGCACGGGAGCTCGAAGCGGCTGCCGTCGTCGAATGCGATTTCGAGCACCCGGGACTTCTGGTGCAGCACGATGTCCGTGGGAACGGGAGAGTTGCGGCCGGCGGTCACGGGAGGGGCAAAACGAAAGAAGGCGGTCGAATGATACCGCGCGGCCCCGCAGACCGCCCCCTCGTGTCACGGCACTGTAATAATCGTTTCATAGGATCGCAACCCATTGATAGCGTATGGAGTGGTGCATGGCCGCAACCATTTTGGTGGTCGAAGACGAGCCCGCCATCCAGGAGCTCATCTCGTACAACCTGAAACAGGCAGGACATCAGGCCCTGAAGGCGGACAACGCCGAGCAGGCTCTCAACCTGGTGCAGAGTGCACTGCCTGACCTCATTTTGCTCGACTGGATGCTGCCCGGCATCTCCGGCGTGGAATTCGCGCGTCGGCTGCGCAGCGACAAGCGCACCAAGACCATCCCGATCATCATGCTGACCGCCCGCTCCGAGGAGCAGGACAAGCTGACCGGCCTGGAAACCGGTGCCGACGACTACATCACCAAGCCGTTCTCGCCCCGCGAGCTGAACGCCCGTGTGAAGGCGGTGCTGCGGCGACGCGCCCCCCAGATGACCGACGACGTGGTCCAGGTCGGCGGACTCAAGCTCGATCCGGCGAGCCATCGGATCACCGGCAACGGGCAGCCGGTGGATCTCGGACCGACGGAATTCCGGCTGCTGCATTTTCTGATGACCCACCCGGAACGCGTCCATTCCCGCACGCAGTTGCTCGATCAGGTCTGGGGCGACCATGTATTCGTCGAGGAACGCACCGTGGACGTCCACATCCGGCGGCTGCGCAAGGCGCTGGAGCCGACCGCCCTCGATGCCTTGATCCAGACCGTGCGCGGCACGGGGTACCGGTTGTCGCCGAACTGACAACTCCCCGTACCGGCCCCGGGGCGATCTGGAATAATCGGCGCGTTTTCTACGGGAGCCGCTCCGCTTGTTCGAGCACTGGCGCAAACCTCTCGGGACCGTTGCGCTCTGCCTGATACCCGTGCTGGTGGTCTGGCCGATCGCGGGGCTCGCATGGGCATTCGGCATCGGATTCGCCGTCCTGGCGCTGGTGCTGATCCATCATCTGCGCAATCTGTCGCAGTTTCACCGCTGGCTGCTGGCGCCGCGCCAGGACAATCTGCCGGTCGGCAGCGGGCTGTGGGAGCACCTGTTCTCGTACCTGTCGCGGATGCTGCGGCAGCAG
The DNA here is from genome assembly GCA_026125595.1 of Burkholderiales bacterium. Taxonomy (GTDB): domain Bacteria; phylum Pseudomonadota; class Gammaproteobacteria; order Burkholderiales. Next base: position 1,350 of record JAHCKV010000257.1, read on the forward strand.
GCGCTCGTCGAAGGCCAACTGCACGATCGACTGAGCCGCTTCCAGAGCGCCGGCGCGGCGTTGCCCGAGGCCGTTGTCATACTCGATGCCGACAACCGCATCGACTGGTGCAATCCGAAGGCCGAGGCGTTCTTCAGCCTGCATGCCATCCGCGATCGGGGCCAGCAGATCAACTATCTGGTCCGGCAACCGCAGTTCGTCGACTACCTGCAGCGGTCCGATTTCTCCGCGCCGTTCAACCTGCGGCTGTCCGGCATCGGCGGCGACACGATCCTGTCGGTCCAGATCGTCCCGTATGGCGACAACGAGAAACTGCTGCTCGGTCGCGACATCACCCGGTGGGAACGGCTCGAAACCACGCGGCGTGATTTCGTCGCGAACGTGTCCCACGAGCTGCGGACCCCGCTGACCGTGCTCAACGGCTTCCTCGAGACGCTGTCGGACATGGAAGAGCCCGATCCGGAGATGACCCAGCGGTCGCTGTATCTGATGTCGCAGCAGTGCACGCGCATGAACCGCCTGGTCGAAGATCTACTGACACTGTCGCGGCTGGAGAGCACCGTGTCGCCGCTGCGGGAGGAATCGGTGCATGTGGCCGAATTGATCCAGCATCTGTACCAGGATGCCCTCGCGCTGTCCGGCAATCGGCACGAGATCCACCTGAAGCTGGAAAGTCGCGCCGATCTGATGGGCAATCTCGACGAGATCCGCAGCGCGTTCGGCAATCTGGTCAGCAACGCGATCCGCTACACGCCGGACAAGGGTCGCATCGAGCTGCGCTGGTTCGTACGCAACGGCGAACCGGTTTTCGCCGTCACCGACACCGGTATCGGCATCGCTCCGCAGCATATCGACCGGCTGACCGAACGCTTCTACCGCGTCGATCGCAGTCGCTCCCGTGAAACCGGCGGCACGGGCCTGGGCCTCGCGATCGTCAAGCACGTGTTGTCGCGCCATCAGGCGCATCTCGAAATCCACAGCGAACCGGGACAGGGCAGCACGTTCTCGGCGGTGTTTCCGGCCGAACGGTTGCAACGGGCTGCACAGCCGTCGCGACGCGACATCGACGTCGAACGCGCGGCGTCCTGACCGACGTTCAGCCGGTCGCGATGCCGACGCCCGGCCCCAGCACGCGAATCAAGCGCTCCTGCATATCGATCCGGTAGTCCGGCGACACCGGGTGCGCGCGTTCGTGTCGCCGCGCGCCCCAGACCGGTTCGGGGAAATGCGGATCGTCCGTCCAGCGCGGAATCACATGCCAATGCAGATGCGGCACGACGTTGCCGAAACTCGCGAGATTGATCTTGTCCGGCCGCACCAGATCCCGGACCGCACTTTCGACGGCCAGCACGACCGCCATGCAGTAGGCACGATCGTCCGCATCGAGGTCCGTCATCTCGCGGACATGGGCGTTCCAGACGACGCGCGCGAATCCGGGATGCAACGCATCGTCGACCGCGATGACGCGCAACCGATCGTCGCGCCACAGCAGTTCGCCACCGGGTCCACTGCACAACGGACAGTCCCCCGCGTGGCTCACAGCGCTGCCTCCGAACCTTCTTGGTACACGAACGCCGAGAGGTCGGCCTTTGCTGCTGCTCGCCTGAGCGTCGATCCCCTGAAGGGGCCCCTCGCCGCGTGGCTCACAGCAGCACCCGCTCGATCCCGCCGGCGTTGGCGGTTTTGACGTAGGTGTCGAGCCAATCCTTGCCGAGGACGTGCCGCGCGATCTCGACGACGATGTAGTCGGCGGTGGTGCCCGAATCGTCGTCGTAGCGGGACAGCCCCTGCAGGCAGGACGGACAGGACGTCAGGATCTTCACGTCTCCGCCGAACCCGTCCTGTCGCAGCCCATTCGCACCCTTGCGCATTTCCTCTTCCTTGCGGAAGCGCACCTGCGTCGCGACGTCCGGTCGCGTCACGGCGAACGTGCCCGATTCGCCGCAGCACCGGTCGTTCAGCTTCACATCGCTGCCCATCAGCTGACTGACGACCTTGATCGGCTGATGGGTCTTCATCGGCGTATGGCAGGGGTCGTGATACATGTAGCGGACGCCGTCGACGCCTTCCAGATGCACGCCCTTTTCCATCAGGTACTCATGGATGTCGAGGATGCGGCAGCCCGGGAAGATGCGGTCGAACTCGTATCCCGACAGTTGATCCATGCACGTGCCGCACGACACGACGACGGTCTTGATGTCGAGGTAGTTCAGCGTGTTGGCGACGCGGTGGAACAGCACGCGGTTCTCGGTGGAGATCGCCTGGCCCTTGTCGGCTTCACCGGCCGACGTCTGCGGATAGCCGCAACACAGATAGCCCGGTGGCAGCACGGTGGTCGCACCGACGTGCCACAACATCGCTTGCGTCGCGAGTCCCACCTGACTGAACAATCGCTCCGATCCGCAACCGGGGAAATAGAACACCGCGTCGGTGTCGTCCATCGCGCGGGCCGGATCGCGAATCACGGGCACGATGTTCTTGTCTTCGATGTCGAGCAACGCCCGCGCCGTCCGGCGTGGCACCGACTTCGGCATCGGCTTGTTCAGGAAGTGGATCACCTGCGCCTTGATCGGCGGTTTGCCCAGCGTCGACGGCGGTTGCCGGGTCTGCGCCTGGATCAGCCCGAGCCGCTTCGCCCAGCCGTGCGCGAAGCGCTGCGCGCGATAGCCGAACTGGATCATGCCGGCGCGCATCACCTTGATCGTCGCAGGGTCGGTCGCGTTCAGGAACAGCATCGACGCGCTCGTGCCCGGATTGAACTTCTTGCGCCCCTGCTTGCGCAGGAAATTGCGCATCGCCATCGACACATCGCCGAAATCGATGTCCACCGGACACGGGTTCAGGCACTTGTGGCAGACCGTGCAGTGGTCGGCGACATCGGAGAATTCGTCGAAATGCGCGAGTGAAATGCCGCGCCGCGTCTGTTCCTCATACAGGAACGCCTCGATCAGCAGCGAGGTCGCGAGGATCTTGTTGCGCGGCGAGTACAGCAGATTCGCGCGCGGCACGTGGGTCGAGCAGACCGGCTTGCACTTGCCGCAGCGCAGACAATCCTTGATGGAGTCGGAGATCTCGCCGATGGCACTCTGTTCGAGGATCAGGCTTTCGAGTTCGAGCAGATTGAAGGACGGCGTGTATGCGTTGTCGAGATTGGCGCCGTGCAGCAACTTTCCTTTGTTGAAGCGACCTTCCGGATCGACCTCGTCCTTGTAGCGACGGAACGCGGAGACTTCGTCGGGCTCGAGATAGTCCAGCTTGGTGATGCCGATGCCATGCTCGCCGGAGATGACGCCGCCCAGCGATTTGGCGAGCCCCATGATCCGCGTCACTGCGGCATTGGCTTCCTGCAACATCGCGTAGTCGTCGGAGTTGACCGGGATGTTCGTGTGCACGTTGCCGTCGCCGGCATGCATGTGCAGCGCCACGAACACGCGGCTCTTCAGCAAGCGCTTGTGAATCGCGTCGATCTCGCTGCGGATACCGTCGAACGCACGACCGTCGAACAACGACAGCAGCGGTTCCCGCACTTCCTGTTTCCACGACACGCGCAAGCTGTAGTCCTGCAGTGCGCGGAACACCGTGCCACCGGACTCGGGGACGGGCCGCGCGGCCATGGCGTGGTACGTCGTCAGCGGATCGTCCAGGTGATCGAGCAGCCATTGCCAGCGATTGCGGGCGTCGCGACAGATCGCGGCGGCGCTCTCCGGCCGCGTCCCGAGCACTTCGGCCGTTGCAACCGATTCGCCGCCCTGATGCACGGCCAGCGCGCCGGCAAAGTAGGATTCGAGCGCCTGCATCAGCCGCACCTTGCTCTTCAGCGACAGCTCGATGTTGATGCGTTCGATGCCGTCCGAATAATCGCCGAGACGATCGAGCGGGATCACGACGTCTTCATTGATCTTGAACGCATTGGTGTGCTTCGCGATGGCGGCGGTGCGGCCACGATCGAGCCAGAATTTCTTGCGCGTCTCGGCGGTGACCGCGATGAACCCTTCCGCGCCGCGCAGGTTGGCGATCCGGACGATCTCGGATGCGGCACGGCCGGCGGCCGCTTCGTCGTCGGCCGCGATGTCGGCCAGCAGCACCATCTTCGGCCGCACCCCGCGCTTGGCCTTGGTGGCATAGCCCACGGCCTTCACGT
>JAHCKV010000258.1 GCA_026125595.1 Burkholderiales bacterium
ACGCGGCGGCGGGGCGCTGGTCAGGCGCGACACCGCCGCCCCCGTCACGACGCGCAGCGCGTCGGCGAAGGTGCCGAAGCCGCAGATCCGGATCCTGTTCCGCAAGGCCATCGCGATGGGGCCGGGCAAGGCCGAGCTGCTGCGGGCGATCGAGCGGACCGGATCCATTTCCGGTGCGGCGCGGGATCTCGACATGTCGTACCGCCGGGCCTGGCTGCTCGTCGATACGATGAATCAGAGTTTCAAGCATCCGGTGGTGTCGACCGAAACCGGTGGACAGCGCGGCGGTGGCGCCCACGTGACCGAGTTCGGCCTCGACGTGTTGCGCCGCTACCTCGAGATGGAAGAGAAGGCCGCGGCCGCCGTGGCCGGTGAGATGGCCGAGTTCGTTCGTCTGATGGCCAAGCCGTTGCCTTGATCCGGCGGGAGATGCGCAATGCATCTCCGGCAACCGCCATGTTCAGTACTGGTATGACACGCCCAGCATCGCGTAGGCCCTGGGCTGGGGCACGGGGAAGAACCGCTCCGGATTGCCACCCGCACGGTCCGCCCGCGTGGCGTAGTCCTCGTTCAGCACGTTGTAGAACTGGGCCAGCAACGATAGGTTCTTGGTGACTTTGTAGGTACCACTCAGATTGACCAACGTGTACCGGTCGGCCGGGTTGGAGAAGTTGTCACCCCAGTAGCGACCCTCCGCATACTGCAGATTCGCGCCGATGCTGAAACGTTCCGCGGTGTAGCTCAGCAGCGCCTTGAACTGATGCTTGTTGGAGTGGAACGTGAAAGTGCTGCCGTCCACGGCCTTCGGATCGGTATACGTGTACGAAGTGCCCACGTTCCACCCCGCCGCAAAGGCCCAGTCGGCGGTGAACGTCGTACCCCAATACTCTGGCGCCGGTGACACGTTGCAGAAACGGTTCTGGTTCGGCAACGCGGCGGGATTCGTAGCCGCACAGACCACGGCAGTGCGCGGAAAGATTGGATCCTTGTGCTTGGCGGTGAACGCGGTGATGCCCAGCGTCAGGCGATCGATCGGCGTGATCTCGCCGCCGAGCTCCGCCAAGGTCAGCGTCTCGGCCGTGAGGCTGCGATTGCCCCATGGGACCGACGTATTGAAGAGCTGGTTGAACGCAGGCGCGGAAAAGCTGCGTCCGATGTTGCCGCGTACCAGCCACACGGCACCATTCGGCTTGAACGAGAAGCCGACCTTGCCGCTGTTGGAAGATTGGTCGTAGAAGTCGAACCAGTCGTACCGATAGCCGGCACTGAGACTCAACTGGTTGTTCAGCAGCAACAGTCGGTCCTGCACATAGACCCCGTTGGACGTGCCGGTGAACACTTTCTGCGCCGCGCCAGTGGCCAGATTGTTCACCAGCCGCGCATCGGCATAGTCGTAGCCCACTTCCAGGATGTTGCTGCCCGTGGTCCAGGTGAGGCGACCCAGCACGCCGTTGCCGCTGCGGTCTTCGTTGGCGGGGCCAAGCGGTGCCGTCGGGTTGAAGTTCTGAACGGCGACGATGGAGTATTCGTTACGGGTCAGCCGCAATTCTCCTTCCCATTGTTCGGCGAAGCGATGCTTGAGACCGACATTGAGATGGTCGCGAAACCCGCGTTCCTCGCTGGCGGTGGGACCCGCCGGTGTCCCGGCCGGCGCCATGCCCGGATTGTGGCGATCGAACTCGTAGCGCAGATAGCTGGCGGAAATGCTCGTGTCGCCGAAGCGTTTCTCGCCGAGCAGAGACAGATTCTTCAGCCGTGAATCACTGAAGTTCTCCGCGCCACCGGGCTGGATGCTGCCCAGGGTTTCACGCTGCTGCACACTGCCGGTGAACCAGCTGCCGTCCTCCGAACCGGTGCCGAACCAGGCCGAATTGTCGCTGGCGTTCCAGCGCGTCGCGAACAGGCTGGTGATGCCGGCGGTGAATTTCTCGGGCTGCCGCGTGACGATGTTGATCACGCCGGTGAAGGCGTTGTTGCCATAGGCCGATGATCCAGGGCCCTGGATCACTTCGATGCGCTCGACCAGGTTGAACGGGATCATGTTCAGGCTGGTTTCCGGAAACATGCCGTTGTTCAGCGGCACGCCGTTGATGGCGACCACGTTCCGGGTCGGGGCACGTCCCTGGCCCGAGATGCCGTACATCTGCACGGTGCCTTCGTCGAACAGGCTGCCGGTGTTCTGCACCGACACGTTGGGCAGCAAGGCCAGCGCGCCCGGGATCGTGCGCACGGCGAGCTTGTCGAGTTCTTCGCGGGTGATCACCTGAACCGGAACCGACGCCTGGTCGCGGGTGATCTGCAGTCGGTCCACCGTGACCTTCACAGGTGGGGCGTCGATGTCGGAGGACTGGGCAGCGGCGGTCAACGGCAACAATGCGAGCGCGGTTGCCAGAACCGACCGGCGACGACGGGCGTGGGGCTGAAACATGGTCTCTTCGATCTCGATGAGGGTTGTTGGAATGGATGTATCTAGTTGGATATAACGATGGACGAGCGCATTCCCGAGGGCGGACGTCGACACGATCCGTCTTCCGGTCCCACCGTTTTCTTTATCCGACGCCGATTTTTCGATATATTGCGATAGATATAGCGGTCGATGCAACGGTACGATCGCAACCGAATCGGGAGAAGGGCATGGGGGGCGAACTGCTGCGTCGGATGTCGGGTGTCGCGCTGCTGCTGATGACAGCGGCCGCAGCGGCGGCGGACAAGCTCGTGGTGTTGACGAGCTATCCGGAAGAAGTCTTCGCGAAGTTCGAGAGTGCCTTCGAGCGGGAGCATCCCGATGTCGATCTGGACGTGGTCTGGCGGATGCCCCACGACGCGGCGCCGTTCCTGCGCGACGCCGGCCGGGGCGCGGTCGATGTCTACTGGGCGGCCTCCTATCGCACGTTCACGACGCTCGCGGCAGAAGGGCGGTTCCAGCCGCTGGTGGTCGATCGGTCTCAGGTGCCGGGTCGCGTCGGACCGTTCCGGTTGTCTGATCCGGAAAATCGGTTCGAAGCGGTGGAGATGGCCGGCTTCGGTCTGCTGTCCGCGCCTCGGGTGCTTGCGGTGCGCGGGCTTGCGATCCCGACCGAATGGAGTGACGTAGCCGATCCGCGCTACGACGGGCTCGTGGTGTTGCCGGTTCCGTCGCGCGTGGGCTTCGCGCCGAACATGATCGACACGATCCTGCAGGCCCACGGCTGGCACGCGGGCTGGTCGCTCGTTTCGCGGATCGCGGCGAACGCGAAACTGATGGATGCCGGGTCGATGTTTCTGACGGACGAGATCGCCGCCGGCCGCGCGGGTGTCGCGCTCACCATCGATTTCTTCGCACGCTCCGCCATCGCGAACGGCGCACCGTTCGCGTTTCGCTATCCGTCGACCGGAGGCTATTCGTTCGCCCACGTCGCGGTGCTCGCCGATGCGCCGCACGCCGACGCCGGTCGCAAGTTCGCGGCGTTCCTGACGTCATCGGCAGGCCAGGCGCTACTGGGTGACCGTGACATCCGCAAGTTGTCGATCCGTCCGGACAGCTACGGTGCGGACGCCGAGTTCAATCCGTTCGCGGACACTTCCGCAGAACCGCTGCGTTACGAACCCGATCGAGGCATTCGTCGCTACGCGTTGATCAACGCGCTCTTCGACCAATTGGTGACGCAACGTCACGCGGCGTTGAAAGCCGCGTGGCATGCGGTGCGTCAGGCGGAACAGGCGGCGGCCTCGACCGGTGATGCCGAAGCCTTTGCCGCAGCGGCGGCCGCAAGGCGGACCCTCGAACGGCTTCCGGTCGCTGCGGCCGATGCCGACGACGCCGAATTGCTCGCGGTCTTCGACATGCGGCGACGCGATGCAACCGCGGAAGCCCGCGCGAAAGCGATCGAAACCGAATGGTCGGACTTCTTCGCCCGCAATCTCGCTGAAGCCACCCGGCAGGCGGAGGCTGTTCGCGTGCGGGTTGCCGGGCGCTGAGGCCGTGGGCGGTCGACCTTTCAGCATCCGATGGATGCTGTTGCCGCTGTTGCCCTGTTTGTTGGGTGCAGCGTCCGGTGACGACGGGTTCCGCACCGCCGTGACATCGCGCGAAGCATTCGCACAACCGGCGTCATCGCTGTCGGAGACGGATCGGCCGGTGTTCTTTCACGGACGCAATCTGTTCCGGCAGGTTTGGATCGTGGCCCCCGCCGACGACGACACGGTCGATGGATTGGGCCCCGTCTACAACCGGTTGTCGTGCATCGCGTGCCATGGCAAGAACGGTCGCGGCTTCGCGCCGGCGGGGCCGCAGGAAGAACTGCGCGCGATGCTGGTGCGCTTGAGCGTGCCGGGTGTCGGCGCCGATGGCGGACCGTTGCCGCATCCAGTGTATGGCGATCAACTCAACGAACTGGCGATTCCCGGCGTGACAGCTGAAGGGCGGGCGGTCGTGCACTACGACGATCACATCGTGGAGCTGGCGGGCGGGGAACGCGTCGTGATGCGCCGGCCCGTGCTGTCGTTCCGCGGATTGCAGTTCGGTCCCCTCGGCGGCGACATCGAGACATCAGCCCGCATCGGTCCGGCTGTCTACGGGCTCGGCTTGCTCGAAGCAGTGCCCGACGACGTGCTGGAAGCACGCGCACGATCCCACGGTGGCCGCGTCAATCGCGTGTGGGACGTCGCACGGGGCGCGTCGGCGGTCGGCCGTTTCGGTGTGAAGGCGAATCAACCGACGTTGCGCCAGCAGATCGCCGCGGCGTTTCACGGCGATCTCGGCATCACGTCGACGTTGTTCCCGGCCGAGAACTGCACGGCCGCCCAGGTGGCCTGCCGACAGGCCGAAAGCGGTGGTGCGCCCGAGTTGACGGATGACCAACTCGATGCCGTCGAGCTGTACCTGCAGTTGTTGGCGGTGCCGGATCGGCGCGACATCGCGCAACCCGACGTGCGACGGGGCGAAGCGCTGTTCGCGTCATTCGGTTGCGCCAACTGCCACGTACCCGAGTTGCCGATTGCCGATCATCCACGGCGTCCGGAGATTCGCACCGGCAGCATCCGGCCTTACACGGATCTGTTGTTGCACGATCTCGGCGATGATCTCGCGGATGGACGGCCCGACTTTCTCGCGAGCGGCCGTGAATGGCGCACGGCGCCGCTGTGGGGCATCGGTCTCGCGGAGCAGGTGGGCGACCGTGTCGGCTATCTGCATGACGGTCGAGCGCGCACGGTGCAGGAAGCCATCCTGTGGCACGGCGGTGAAGCGGAGCCGGCGCGCGAGCGCTATCGGCGGGCGGACCCCCACGAGCGGCGTGCGTTGCTGCGCTTCCTGGAGTCGCTGTGAGTCGTCGCGCGCGGGGCGTCGCAACGTCGGACGCGCCGGCATTGCAGGTGAGTTTTCGAAAGTCCCTGGCATTCGGGCCGGGCAAGGCGCGGCTGCTGACGGCCATTGCCGAGACCGGGTCGATCTCGGCCGCCGCCCAGCAGTTGGGCATGTCGTACCACCGCGCGTGGGA
>JAHCKV010000259.1 GCA_026125595.1 Burkholderiales bacterium
GTCGGCCTTTGCGCTGTTCTGGGTCACGATCGAGCTGGCCCGGCGCGTGTGGCCGGAGGTTCGTCGGGCTGCTCCGCCGCGACAGGCCCCTGCGCCATGACCGGCGTCGCCAACGAAGTCGTGATCCTGATCCACGGCCTGTGGCTGGCGGGCTGGGCGATGGGGCTGCAGCAGCGGCGGCTCGATCGTGCGGGCTTCCGCGCCATCGCGTTCTCGTACCCCTCCATCGCCGACGACCTGGACACCAACGCCCGGCGACTCGCGGAATTCGTCGCGGCCAAGCCGGAACCCACCGTGCATCTGGTCGGACACAGTCTCGGCGGCTTGCTGGCGCTGCACATGCTCGCGATTGCACCCGATCCGCGGGTGCGCCGCGTGGTGCTCGCCGGATCGCCATGGCGCGGCAGCACCATCGCACGGACGGTCCACGACTGGCCGGGCGGGGAGACCGCCGTCGGCCGCAGTCTCGCGCAGTGGTATGCCGCGCCCCGCCCCGATCTCGGGCAGCGCTACGAGATCGGCGTCATCGCCGGCACGGTTCCGTTCGGCGCCGGCACGCTGGTCGCGCGGCTGCAAAGGCCCCACGACGGCACCGTGACCGTCGAGGAGACGCGGTTGCCCACCATGGCGGACCACCTGCTGTTGCCGGTCACGCACACCAGCATGTTGACTTCGACCGCCGTGGCGCGGGCCGTGGTCCAGTTTCTGCGCCAGGGCCGGTTCGGAGCCCCATGACCGGAACGCGGTCGTGGCAGCGCTGGGGTTTCGGCGCCGGCATCGTCGCCCTCGCGTTGGTCGTCGGCGGTTGTTCCACGGTGGGCTACTACTGGCAGGCGGCCCGCGGACAACTGGCCGTGAGCTGGGCCGCCGCACCGGTCGATCGCGTCATCGACGATCCGGCCACGCCCGAGGACCTGCGCACGCGGCTGCGACTGGCGCGCGAGCTGCGCGACTACGCATCGCGCGATCTCGGATTGCCCGACAACGGTTCGTACCGGCAGTACGCCGATCTGAAGCGGCCGTTCGTCGTGTGGAACGTGTTCGCGGCGCCGGAGTTTTCGGTGTTGCCACGGGAGTGGTGTTTCCCGATCGCCGGCTGCGTCAGCTACAAGGGGTGGTTCGACGAAGGGCGTGCGCGCGAATTCTCGGCCGAGGTCGCGCACGACGGCTACGACGTCTTCGTCTACGGCGTGCCCGCGTATTCGACGCTCGGCTGGTTCGACGATCCGCTGCTCAACACCTTCATCCGCTGGCCGCGCGCCGAGCTTGCACGGCTCGTGTTCCACGAACTGGCGCACCAGGTGGCCTATGCGGCCGGCGACTCGACGTTCAACGAATCGTTCGCGACGGCGATCGAGCTGGAGGGCGTGCGCCGCTGGCTGCGCCAGCACGGCACGGCGGCCGAGCTGGCGGAGTTCGAAGCGATGCGCGATCGACGACGTGATTTCATCGCGCTGGTGCTGCGGACGCGTGCGCGGCTCGAAGCGGTGTATGCCGGCCCCGAGGACGCTGCCGCGAAGCGGTCCGCCAAGGCGGCGACGTTCGAGCGGATGCGCACCGAATATGTCGCCCTCCGGGAACAGTGGGGCGGCTTCCGCGGTTACGACCGGTGGTTCGAGCAGCCCCTCGGCAATGCCCATCTGGCCTCGGTCGCGACCTATACCCAGCGCGTGCCGGCGTTCGAGCGGCTGATCGTGCAGCACGGCGGCAATCTCGCGGCGGTCTACGTCGAGGTCCGGCGGCTGGCGAAACTGTCGCAGTCGGAGCGGGACGCGGCACTCGACGCGCTGGCGCCAGCCCTGTCCGACACCGGGCGCGGCGAGTGACGCTTGCCACTTCGACGGGGTTTCGTCGAGGCCCGTGCCGTGGTGTATAACCTGCCGAACCTCACACGCACAGATTTGCCACCATGGCCGACGACACCGATATCCCGACCCTGCGCCGCATTCTCGGCACCTGCAAGACGATCGCCGTCGTGGGGCTTTCCGCCAGCTGGTACCGGCCGAGCTATTTCGCCGCCAAGTACATGCTGGACCACGGTTACACGATCATTCCGGTGAATCCGGCCTATCCCGAGGTGCTGGGGCAGAAGTGCTATCCACGGCTGCAGGACATCCCCATGCCGGTCGACATGGTCGATTGCTTCCGCAAGGCTGAAGAGATTCCCGCGCTTGCCGATGATGCTGTTGCCATCGGCGCGAAGGTGCTCTGGATGCAACTGGGCATCGTCAACGAAGCGGCCAAGGCCAAGGCCGAGGCGGCGGGGCTCGAGGTGGTGATGGACCGCTGCGTCAAGATCGAGCATGCGCGGCTGTTCGGCGGGCTCAACTGGATCGGCGTCAACACCCGGGTGGTGTCCAGTCGTCGTCCCCGCTGGCTGCCGTACTGACCGACTGCGTTTACCCACGGGGCCCACAAGCCCCGGTTCGACCCGAGCAACACCTGCCCCATGAGCCTGTCCGTTCCGGCCTCGACCGCCGGCTTCCTGGGCCTCGCGCCCTTCGCGACCATCAGTGCCGGCTGCGCATTGGTGCTGGCCGTTGCCGGGTTGCTGGTGATCTTCCGCGAACGCGGCAGCATGGTCGGCTGGATCCAGCTGTCGGTGCTCGTTGCCGCCGCCGTCTGGCAAGCATCGCTCGCGATGACCATGAGCGCGACGACTGTCGCCGCAGCCCGACCCTGGGCCACGACCGGCACGCTGGCTTCGATCCTGATTGCGCCGTTGCTGGTGCAGTTGACCGATACGCTGGCGCTGCGCCGGCTGCGCTGGTCCGGCTGGGTGGCGGCGTTGTGGGGCCTGACGGCGATCTATGCGGCGCTGTTGATCGGCGGCTGGGCGCTGCAGGATCCGGTGCGCCACGCCTGGGGCATGCATACGCGCTACGGACCCGCGGGCATGCTGTTCGCAGTGAGCACGACGATCGGGTTGCTGTTCGCGATCCGCGGGTGCCGGGAGCTGTGGCTCGCGAGCCCGGCGGGGTCGATCGCATCCCGCCGCGGCTGGTGGCTGATGATCGCGGTGATCTGCGGCAGCCTCGGCGGCATCGACTATCTGCCGGCCCTCGGGCTGACCGACTTCTTTCCGGTCGGCGGCATTCCGGTTGCCATCGCGGGCCTGATCCACGTCTACGCGGCGTGGCGATTCCGGTTGCCCGAGGTCACACCGAATCACGCGGCGCGGCGATTGCTCGACATGGTGACCGATGGCGTCGTCGTGCTCGATGGTGACGGCGTGATCCGGTTCGTCAATCCGGCGGCGTGCGCGATCCTCGGCTACGCCGAAGCGGATCTGCTGCACGCGGTGCCGAATCCACCGGTGCGGCAGCTGATCTACGGGCGCAGCGAGGGCGTGGCAACTTCGGCGCACGAGCGGGTCTACGAGCATCCGTCCGGCGGACGTCGCACGTTGTCGGTGACCCTCGCGATCAACGAGCAGCGCTCGAACGAAGTCGCGTCGCAGGTCGCGACGATCCACGACGTCACCAACGCCCGCATCGCGCACGAACAGATCCACAAGCTCGCGTTCTACGACGCGCTGACGGGGCTGCCGAACCGGCTGCTGCTGCGCGAGCGTCTGGCCAAGGCCTTGAATCGTGCCGGCCGTGCGCAAGAGATGGCGGCCGTGATGTTCCTCGATCTCGACCGGTTCAAGCAGGTCAACGACACGCTCGGCCACGACGCCGGGGATCAGCTGTTGCGCGCCGTCTCCGAGCGCATCACGTCGTGCGTTCGCGAATCCGATCTGGTGCTGCGCCATGGCACATCCAGCGAGGGGCCGACGCTCGCGCGGCTCGGCGGCGACGAATTCGTGCTGCTGCTGTCACCGATCGAACGGGCCGAGGCCGCGGCCAAGGTCGCGCGGCGGATCCTGCAGTCGCTGGCGGAGCCGGTCCGCCTCGAGAGCGGTACCGAGGTGTCGAGCAGCGTGTCCATCGGCATCAGCCTGTACCCGACCGACGGCGAAGACTCCGACACGCTGCTCAAGCGCGCCGATTTCGCGATGTACCACGCGAAGGAGAACGGGCGGAACAATCTGCGCTTCTTCGACGAGAGCATCAACGCCATCACGCTCGAACGGCTGGGCCTCGAAACCAGCCTGCAGCGCGCGCTGCGCAAGCACGAGTTCCTGTTGCTGTGGCAACCGGTGCTCGATCTGCGCGACGGCAGCGTCTATGCGCTCGACGCCCAGGTCTGGTGGAACCATCCGCGCGAGGGGTTGATTCCGGAACGGGCGTTCGCCGATGCGGCTCTCGATGCCGGCCTCGCGCTGCCGCTCGGCGAGTGGGTCGTGCGCACCGCCACCTTCCAGATCCGGTCGTGGGACGCCCACGGACTGCCGTCGTTGCCGGTGATGATCGGCGTGACGCCTTCGTTGCTGGACCGCGGCAACCTGCCCGAGATCGTCCGCGACTCGCTGTCGCAGACGCGTATCGACCCGCGACGGATCATGCTGTGCGTGCGCGACGTGGGGCGCCGCACCGAGCGCGCCCGCGTGGGCTCGGTGCTCGCCGCATTGAACGGGCTCGGGGTGACGCTCGTGCTCGATGATTTCGGGACCGGCGCGCTGTCGGTGGGCGATCTGATCACGTTCCCGTTCGACCGGCTGCGCATGCGCGCCAGCCTGCTGGGCAAGAGCAATCACGCCGACGCGGTGACCGCGATGGGGGGCTTGATCGGGCTGGCCCGCGGACTGGGCCGGCCGATGATCGCCGCCGACGTGGACGATCGCGAGGTCGCGAAATTCCTGCTGCTGGAAGACTGCCCGCTGCAGGCCGGCGCCGTCCACGGCGCGCCGGTCGCCGCCGAAGATCTGCCGCCGCTGCTGCAGGAGATTCTTCCGGACGCGACGGTTTAGCGCGGCGCGGCGGGAGCGCGCGGCGTCAGCAGGTAGAATCGCCGCCTTTCGGCTGCGCGGTTCGCGGTCGATCCATCTTCATCAGAGGTCATCTCGATGCCAGACCGCGCCTTCGGCTTCGGCACGCTGTGCCTGCATGCCGGCCAGATTCCCGATCCCACCACCGGTGCCCGGGCCGTCCCGATCTACCAGACGACCTCCTACGTCTTCGATTCCGCCGAGCACGCGGCGAGCCTGTTCAACCTGCAGACCTTCGGCAACGTGTACTCGCGGCTGTCGAATCCGACCGTCGCGGTGCTCGAAGAACGCATCGCCGCGCTGGAAGGCGGGCGCGCCGCGCTCGCGCTGTCGTCCGGCCAGGCGGCCCAGATGACGGCACTGCTGACGTTGCTGCAGAACGGCGATGAACTGGTGTCGGCGAGCACGCTCTACGGCGGCACCTACTCGCAATTCGAAGTGAACTTCCGTCGCATGGGCATCGACACGAAGTTCGTGCACCCGGACGACCCGGAGAACTTCCGCAAGGCGATCACCAGCAAGACCAAGGCGCTGTACGCCGAGACGATGGGCAACCCGGGCATCAACGTGCTCGACATCGAGCCGGTCGCGAAGATCGCGC
>JAHCKV010000026.1 GCA_026125595.1 Burkholderiales bacterium
CGAACACAAACAACGGACTCGTTTGCCGGCGGTCATGGGTGGTGTCGCTTTGCATGTGGAAGGTCTGACGAAACGCTATGGCGATCGCCCGGTACTGCGTGATCTCGATCTCGCTGTCGCGCCCGGGGAGTTCGTGGCAATAGTCGGCCGCAGTGGTTGCGGCAAGAGCACGCTGCTGAGGGTGATCTCGGGGCTCGAGTCGATCGATGGCGGCAAGATCGCGATCGACAGCGCACCGCCCGCCGTCGACTCCGACGCGACCCGAATGATGTTCCAGGATGCGCGTCTGTTGCCGTGGAAGCGGGTGCTCGACAATGTGACCCTCGGGTTGGCGCGTGCATCCCGACCGCTCGCGCTCGACCTGTTGGGGCAAGTGGGCCTCACTGACCGCGCGGACGACTGGCCGGCGGTCTTGTCCGGGGGCCAACGCCAGCGGGTTGCGCTGGCACGCGCACTGATCCATCAACCGCGACTACTGCTGCTCGATGAACCGCTCGGCGCGTTGGACGCCCTCACCCGCATCGAGATGCAGGGTCTGATCGATCGTCTGTGGCGCGCCCACGGTTTTTCCGCATTGCTCGTCACCCACGATGTGGCCGAAGCGATCGCGATGGCTGACCGCGTGATCCTGATCGAACGCGGCAGGATCACCCTGGACGTCGACGTGAATCTGCCGCATCCGCGCGTTCGCGGCGACGCCGATTTCGGTTGTCTCGAACGCACCATTCTCGATCGCGTGCTCCGGCGCGACTGAAGCTCGGCGCGCTGCATCGCTTGGATCAGGGCGAAAGAGTCGTCTTTTCGGATATGGATATTTCGAAAATTCGGTTCGGATCTGAAGAGGCCTTTGCTACGTTCGGTTTGTTGGTACGCGATCTTCGCAATGACCGACATCAGCGGCGTCGCCTTCCGTCGTGCCGCACGGTCGCCGAAGCACTGTCGGTTGCATGACCCACAGCGCGGCGGCGAAACCGTTGCGTACGCACCCGGACCCCGGTGCATCGCACCCATTCCGAACCGACGAACCGGTAGAGATCCGGAACGTTTCGGATCGCCGACCGCACAGCGCTTCTTCAGATTCTGGCCATCACCATGCGTTTCGCAGCAGATACCGGCGGCACCTTCACCGATCTCGTGATCGAGGCCGACGACGGCGGTCTTTCGATGTTCAAGGCGTCGACCGTGCCGGGCGAACCGGTCCGCGGCGTGCTCGCCGCGTTCGATGTCGCTGCCGACGCGTTCGGTATCGACCGGCGTGCGTTGTTGTCACGCGGCAGTACGTTCATCCATGGCACTACCCACGCCATCAATGCCATCGTCACCCAACGCACCGCCAAGACGGCGCTACTGGTGACGCGCGGTCACCCCGACATTCTCGTGCTGAGAGAGGGCGGGAGACTCGAACCGTTCAACCATTCGGTACCGTTCCCGACGCCCTACGTTCCGCGCGCCCTGACCTTCGAAGTCACCGAACGCGTTCTGGCCTCGGGCGAAGTGCGCACGGCCCTGGACGAATCGACACTTGTCGCCACGCTCGACCGGCTGCGGGCACTGCAGGTCGAGGCCGTCGCGGTCTGCCTCCTGTGGTCGGTCGTCAATCCGGCACACGAACAGCGCATCGGTGAACTGCTCGTCCGACATCTACCGGACGTCCCGTTCACATTGTCCCATCGACTCAATCCGTCGATCCGCGAGTACCGCCGGGCCATCGCCAGTGCGATCGACGCTTCGCTAAAACCGCTGATGACGCGCTATCTCGGCGGCCTCAGCGCGTCGATGCGCGATGCCGGATTCCCGGGGCGACTGCTCGTGCTCACATCCCAGGGCAGCATGGTCGAAGCCGAGGAGGTCAGGCAGGCGCCGATCCTCGCCCTCAAATCCGGCCCTTCGATGGCACCGGTCGCCGGCGGCCGCATTGCCGCCGTCGAATCGCCACTGCGTGACGTCATCGTGTTCGACACCGGTGGCACGACATTCGACGTGTCGCTGGTCCGCAACGGGCGCGTGCCGTACACACAGGAAACCTGGCTCGGGCGGCCGTACCAGAGCGACCTGACCGGATTCCCGTCGGTCGACGTCAAGAGTATCGGTGCCGGCGGCGGCAGCATCGCGTGGGTCGATGGCGGCGGCATGCTCCATGTGGGTCCGCAAAGCGCCGGCTCCGTACCCGGACCGGCCTGTTATCCGAACGGCGGCAACGCTGCGACGGTGACTGACGCATCGGTGGTGCTGGGCTATATCGATCCCGACTACTTTCTCGGCGGCCGTCTGCGTCTCGATCGAGCATCGGCCCAGCAGGCAGTACAGCGCGACGTCGCGACCCCGCTGGGTCTCGATCTGCACGCGGCGGCGGCATCGGTACTGTCGGTCTGGACCGAGAATATGGTCCAGGCGATTGCCGATATCACCGTGAATCAGGGCATCGACCCTGCCACGGCCGTCATCGTCGGTGGGGGCGGCGCGGCGGGTCTCAATGCCGTGGCGATCGCCCACCGGCTCGGCTGTGCGACGCTGATCGTCCCGGGCGTTGCGGCCGGACTTAGCGCCGCCGGTGCGATCGCATCCGACATCGGTCGCGACTTCCGCCGCATCTTCGTGACCTCGACGAAGCGATTCGACCCGGTCGGCGTCGCGCGCGTCATCGCGGAGCTTCGCGCCGACGCCCACCGCTTCGCAGAAGCCACCGGCTCCGACACGGCGACCACCCGGATCGATCTGGCGGTTGAAGCCCGCTACACCCATCAGGTATGGGAGATCGATGTCGCGGTCGACCCCGACCAGATCCTCGGTCTCGACGCCGCGCGCATTCTCGAATCTGCGTTCCATCGCGCGCACGAACAGATCTTCGGCTTCCACGACGACGCCTCCGCCGTCGAGGCGATTGCATGGCGCATCAGCGTGCGTTGCGCCGGATCGGACAGCCCAGCGTTGCGGTTGAAACCATCCGATCGCGACGGTGCACTACGCAGAAAGCGACGGATCTACTTCGCCGGGACAGGTTGGCAAACGGTGCCGATCCTGTCGTTCGATGCGATGGGCGCGAACGAGCGTGTGCGCGGCCCGGCAATCATCGAATCGCCGTTCACGTCCGTGGTTATCGATCCGACGGCGACAGTCCATCGCAGCACCGAAGGCAATCTCGTCGTGGACTGGCGCGGCATTGTAGACCCCCACCGCAGCCCCGATCCCCGGCTGGAGCAAGCGACATCGTGACCGACCACACACTGAACGGCGCCGAGCTGGCGATCCTGATCAATCGTCTCGAAGGTGTCGCGCGCAAGATGACCAACACGCTGTACCGGACCGGCCGCTCCGGTGTGTTGAACCGGGCACGCGACTTCTCGTGCTGCCTGCTGACCGCCGACTGCGAACTGCTTGCGACCGCCGACAGTCTGCCGATCCACGTGCTATCGGGCCCCGATCTGATGGCGGCGTCGATGAAGGAGTTTCACCCTGCACTCGAGCGCGGCGACGCGTTCCTGCACAACTCTCCCTATCACGGCAACTCGCATCCTGCGGATCACGGCATCCTGATCCCGGTGATCGACGATGACGGGCGGCATCGCTTCACGGTGCTGGTCAAGGCGCACCAGGCCGATTGCGGCAATGCGCTGCCGACCACCTACATGGGGTCCGCAGCTGACGTCTATGCCGAGGGTGCACTGATTTTCCCGGCAGTGCAGGTGCAGCGTGAATATCGCGACATCGACGACATCATCCGCCTGTGCGAGATGCGCATCCGTGTGCCGACGCAGTGGCGCGGGGACTTTCTCGCGATGATGGGGGCCGCGCGCATCGGCGAACGCGAGTTGCTCGCAATCGGCACGGAAGTCGGTTGGGACACGCTGGACGCGTTCTCCCGGCAATGGCTCGCGTACAGCGAACAGCGCATGGTCGAACAGTTGCGTCGCGTCAACAAAGGACGCGCCACGGGCGACAGCACCCACGATCCGATTCCCGGCACTCCACCGGAAGGCATCCGCATCCAGGCCACCGTCGAGTCCTTTCCCGACGAAGGTCGGATCGAGATCGATCTGCGCGACAACCCCGACGCGTTGCCCTGTGGCCTGAATCTCTCGGAGGCCTGCGCGCGCACCGCCGCTCTCATCTCGGTCTTCAACAGCATCGGCGGCGACGTGCCGCGCAACGCCGGCAGCTTCCGGCGCGTCGATGTGAAGCTGCGTGAAGGCAGCGTTGCCGGCATCCCGCGGCATCCCACGAGTTGCTCGGTGGCGACCACGAATCTCGCCGATCGCGTGACGAACGCCGTGGCGCTGGCCTTGTCGCGGCTGGGCGAAGGTTCGGGCACTGCGGAGTTCGGTGCGTTCCTGCCGCCGTCGTCCGCCGTCGTCTCCGGGATCGATCCGCGCACCGGCGAAACCTTCGTCAATCAGCTGTTTCTGGGCTCCACCGTCGGTGCCGGCACGCCCTTCGGCGATGCGTGGGTCACGTATCTGTGCGCCGGCAACGGCGGCATGTGCTTCGTCGACAGCATCGAGCTCGATGAGCTGTATCAACCCCTGCTGGTGCATGAACGGCGCCTGCTGCCCGACACCGAAGGCGCCGGACGGCATCGTGGCGCACCCAGCCTGCTGGTCGAGTTCGGCCCGGTTGGATGTGCCGTCGAAATCGGCTACGTCAGTGACGGCTGCACCAACGCACCCCGCGGTGCACGCGGCGGCGGCACCGGCAGCGGCGCCGATCAACTGCGCCGACGCCGTGACGGCAGCACGGAACGGCTCGATCCGTGCGCCCAAGTCACGCTGGCGGACGGTGAGAGCGTGCTGTCGTTTTGCTGCGGTGGTGGTGGCTACGGCGACCCTCGCGAACGCCACGACGAGCAGGTACGCCAGGATTTCATCGACGGCTGGATCTCTCGCCGACGCGCGCGGGAAGTCTACGGCGTCGAGCTCGACGAACACGGCGAGATCGTTCGGGAAGCGACCACGCGCCTGCGGGCTGCCGCGCCTACAACCCTTCATCCCAAACCCATCGACCACGGAGATCCATCATGAAGTCGACATTCGTCAGATCCTGCCTGGCAGCCCTGCTGCTCGCGGGAACGGCCTTCAACGCCCACGCCCAGGAAGAAGTCATCGTCGGCGCAGCGACGTCGCTCAGCGGCTGGATGGGCCCGTTCGACAAGGACCCCACCCGGACCGCCGAGTTGGCCATCGCGGACATCAACGCCGCCGGCGGCTTGCTCGGCAAGCGCCTGAAGCTGGTCCATATCGACACGAAGACGGATCAGGCGCTCACATCGAAGGCCGCCCAGGACCTCGTGAAGCAGGGCGCGAAGCTGCTGCTCATCGCATGCGATTTCGACAGCGGCGCACCGGCGGCACTGGTCGGACAAAAAGCCAACGTCATCTCCATATCCAGCTGCGGTGCCGACTTCAAGTACGGCAACCTGACCATCGGCAACAACGTGTTCACGGCCGCCACGGACGCCGCGGCCACCGGCCGGATCCTCGCTGACTGGGGCACGCGCAAGAAGGGCTGGAAGAAGGCCTACATCCTGCTCGACACGTTCATCGAATACGACAAGTCGCTGTGCCGCGGCTTCAAGGAACAATGGCAAGCCTTGCACGGCAAGGACGGCGTGGTGCTGGAAGACACGTTCAAGAACGCCGACGTGTCCGTGGCATCGCAGATCTCGCGCTACAACGCCAGCGGCAAGAAGGCCGACGTCATCATGCTGTGCAGCGTGCCCCCGGGCCTCGCCAGCACACTGCGCCAGTATCGTGCGGCGGGCATCGATCTGCCCGTGCTCGCCGGTACCGGCGGTGCCGGCAATGCGTTGCACTCCGCCGTTCCCGGACTCACCAACTACTTCTTCCTGAACAACTCCGCCGACGGCGGCGTCACGGACCCGAACCCCGCCAATGAAGAGTTCTTCAAGCGATTCGAGAAGCGCTTTGGCGAGCGGCCCGCCGTCGGTCAAGGCATCACCGGCTATACCGTCGTACAGGCATGGGCCCGGGCCGTCGAGAAGGCCGGTTCGTTCGACACGAACAAGGTCCGCGCGGAACTCGAGAAGTTCAAGGACGAGCCGCTGATCGGTGGCCTGACCAGCTTCACGCCGAAGCTGCATACCAATGTCGACCGACCGATGCTGATCATCTCCGTCGACGGCAACAAGCGCGAGGCCCTCGGCTACTACGACATCCGCAAGGGTGATTTCGTTACCTGGTGGTGATGCAAGGACGCCCGGTATCCGCCATGGGACACGCCGACAACATCGAGTCGTCATCGATGACGGCCGCGTGAGATGCCGGAAGCGCTTTCCACGCGAGCCGTCGGCGTGCGCTTCCAGGGCCTGGCTGCACTCGACCGGGTCGATCTGACGTTGCCGCGCGGCGAAATCGTCGGCCTGCTCGGGCCCAACGGCGCCGGCAAGACGACGCTGGTCAACGTACTGAGCGGATTCCAGCGTCCCGACGCCGGTCAAGTGTTGCTGGACGATCACTCGCTCGAACGCGCGGGACCGGAATCACTGGCACGAAGGGGCGTCGCACGCACCTTCCAGTCGGTGCGATTGTTCGATCGCTTGACCGTGACCGAGAACGCGGAAATGGGCGCACTGGTCCACGGGGGCAGCCGCACCCGTGCGCGCGCCGTTGCGCGACAAGCGATCGCGTTCACGGGGTTGGAGTCGGTCGCGGACCGACTCGCCGGCTCGCTGCCGTATGCGCTCGAACGACGCGTCGGCATCGCGCGTGCGCTGGCACAGCACCCCCGGTTCCTGTTGCTCGACGAACCCGCAGCCGGCATGCATGACGCCGAATGCCTCGACCTCGTGGCGCTCATCCGGCGAATACCCGACGCGTTCGAGTGCGGTGTGCTGCTGATCGAGCACAACATGTCCGTCGTCATGGCCACGTGTGCGTCGCTGCACGTGCTGGCAAGCGGACGGACGCTCGCGACCGGACCGGTCGATCACGTCCGCAACGATCCCGCCGTGATCGATGCCTACCTCGGGGCCGCGTGAGCACTCTGCTCCAGGTCGAGTCGCTGGGGGTCCGCTACGGCAGTATCCCGGCCGTCCGTGACATCACCTTTTACGTCGATGCCGGTGAAGCGGTGTGCTTCGTCGGTCCCAACGGCGCCGGCAAATCGACGACCGTGCTGACCGTAGCAGGATTGCTTGCACCGCACACCGGACACATCCGATTCGATGGTCGGGCGATCGACGGCACCTCCGCCGAAGACATCGCGCAACTCGGCGTGAGCCTGGTTCCCGAAGGCCGCCGCATCTTCAGTCGGTTGACGGTCGGCGAAAACCTGAAGCTCGCGAAAAGTCTGCGCCCCGGCAGTGCGGCGGCCACCCGGCTGCTCGACCGGGTGCTCGAGCTGTTTCCGATCCTGCGTGAACGCTACGATGGCTACGCCGGCTTGCTGTCCGGTGGTGAACAGCAGCAGCTCGCCATCGCCCGCGCGCTGCTGACCCAGCCCCGGCTGCTGATCGTGGACGAACCGTCGCTCGGGTTGGCACCCAAGTACGTCGACCTCGTGTTCGCCGCATTCGCGCACCTGCGCGCGGAGAACATGACGCTGCTGATCGTCGAACAGAGCATCCGCCGGGCGCTCGCGTTTGCCGACCGCGTGTATCTGCTGCGGTCCGGGGCCATCGTGCGGCACGGCAGAGCCGCCGATCTGCGTGGCGACGCCGACTTCGAATCCGCGTACTTCGGTGGAGCCGCAACGCCGTGAGCCCGATTCAGCTGGCAGTCGACGCACTCAGCCTGGGTGGACAGTTCGCGCTGATCGCGTTGGGCATCGGGCTCATCTTCGGCGTCATGCGCATGATCAACTTCGCGCATGGCGACCTGATCACCTTCGGCGCGTATGCGCTGGTCGTGCCGTCGGCGGCCGATATGGCCGTGCCGTTCGTCGGCGCCTGGTCCGCATGGTTCTTGATCCCGTCGACACTCGGCATCGTGATGCTCGCGACACTCGCGGGCGAGCGCGTGGCATTCCGACCGCTGCGTCGGCGCCATGCGGACGGCACGAGCTTGCTCATCTCGTCGTTTGCCGTGGGCTATTTGATCCAGAGCGTAATCCTGTTCGTGCATACCGGCCGCCCCAAATCGGTCAGCATCTTCCCGGGTCTGACCCGTCACCTGGAGATTGCGTCGGTGCGCGTCTCGCTGATCGACGTCGTCACCATCCTGGTGACCATCGCACTATTGCTGGTGGTGCTGACCTTCCTGCGCTTCACCCGGGCGGGCCTGCATCTGCGCGCGGCTTCGGAAGACTTCTCGATGGCGAAGCTGCTCGGCGTTCGCGCCGACCGCGTGATCTTCGTCGCCTTCGGGATCTCCGGTCTGCTGGCCGGCGTGGTGTCGCTGCTGTATGTCGCAAAGACCGGCGTTCTGGATTCACGAATGGGCGTGCCGCTGGCCATCGCCGGGTTCGTCGGTACCGTGATCGGTGGCATGGGAAATCTCGCCGGCGCGGTTGCCGGTGGGCTGTTCCTCGGGATCGCGTCGACGCTGCTACAGGCCCTGCTGCCCGAAGCGCTGCGTCCGGCCCGGGACGCTTTCGTGTACGGGTTGGTCATCGTGATCCTGCTGGTCCGCCCCGGCGGACTGTTCGTACCTCGCAACGCGGCCGTGCGCATATGAACCTGCGGCGCCCCCGGCTTTTTCCCGCCACTGGTCTGATCGCCGTCCTCGCCGTGCTCGCCGTCGGTTCACGGCTATGGGGCAACACGCTGGTGGAAGGTGCGCTGACCGAAGCGCTGCTGTATCTCGTATTGGTCGTCGGGCTGTCGATCTTCGTGGGCAACTCCGGTGTCGTGTCGTTCGGCCACATCGGCTTCGCCGCCATCGGCGCCTATGCATCCGCATGGCAGACGTGCTGTACCGGTTTTCGCGGTGTGTTCATGCCGGGGTTGCCGACGTTCTTGCTGGAACTCGACATGCCAGTAGTGACCGCCGCGCTCCTGGCCGGCCTGCTCGCCGCGTTGGTCGCGGCCGTCGTTGGCATCGCGATCATGCGGCTGGGCGGCATCGCGATTTCCATCGCGCTGTTGTCACTGCTGTTCATCGTGAAGAGCGTGTATGAGAACTGGGACAGCGTCACGGCTGGTCAGAGCTCGCTGGTCGGCCTGCCGCTGTACGTCGATCTGTGGGTCGCCTTGGCATGGGCGGCCGGCGCGATCGTCGTGGCGCAGATCTATCAGCGCTCGGCATTCGGTCTGAAGCTGCGCGCGGTGCGCGACGACGAGGCGGCGGCCCGCGCCTGCGGCGTCACGCCGTGGATCCAACGACTGATCGCATTCGTCCTCAGCGCGTTCGTGGCCGGTGTCGGCGGCGCACTGTACGGCCACTACCTCGGCACCCTCGCCGTCAGCATCTTCTGGCTCGACATGACCTTCGTCACGATCGCGATGCTGGTGCTGGGCGGCATGCGCAGCCTGACCGGCGCAGTCGTCGGCACGCTCGCCGTCACCGCCACTCGCGAGATCCTTCGCTCCCTCGAACGCGGCGTCGACCTCGGCACGCTCCACTGGCAGGCGCCGCAAGGCAGCCAGGAGATCGTGCTCGCGCTGATTCTGCTCGGCATCCTCGTCTTCCGGCCCGAAGGGTTAGTCGGCGATCGGGAGCTGGGTGTCCGCAAGGCGGTGTGACGAACCCGAATCGATTCCGCGTTCACTCTCCTCCTCCTCCACTGATGCACTCGACAACGGGACCATCATGACCACACGACAGATCCACCTCGCCGCATTCCTGATCGCGGGGCCGTGCGCGCACAGCCACGCGCTGTGGCGCCATCCGCTGGGGGAACCGGGCTTTCTCGATCCGGACTACTACCGGCGCATCGCGCAGAGCCTCGAGCGCGGCCGCTTCGACCTCGCATTCTTCGCCGATCGTCTCGCGATGTCGTCGACCTACGGCGGCAGCATCGAAACCGGCGCGCGCTACGGCGACCAGGATTCCGCGCGGCTCGATCCGTTGCTGGTCACGAGTTTGATGGCCGCCAGCACACGACACCTCGGTCTCGCGGCCACGCGATCCACCACCTACTTCCCCCCATTCCAGGTGGCACGTGCGTTCGCGTCGCTGGACCATCTGTCGGGAGGGCGCGCAGGCTGGAACGTCGTGACGTCCGTGAACGACAGCGAGGCGCGCAATCACGGCATCGAACTGCATCTGGGACACGACGCGCGCTACGACAGCGCGGACGAATTCATGGAGGTGGTGTTCCGCCTGTGGGAAAGCTGGGATGCCGACGCGCTGATACTCGATCGCGAGAACGGCATCTTCGCCGACCCCGACAGGATCCATCCGATCGCGTATCGTGGTGCGCATCTGCGCTGTGAAGGCCCCCTCAACGTGCCGCGCAGTCCGCAGGGCCGCCCGGTGATCATCCAGGCCGGCGCGTCGGCCCGCGGCAAGGACTTCGCGGCCCGCTGGGCGGAAGTGATCTTCGCGCTTCAAC
Source organism: Burkholderiales bacterium (assembly GCA_026125595.1). GTDB lineage: Bacteria > Pseudomonadota > Gammaproteobacteria > Burkholderiales. Next base: position 10,447 of record JAHCKV010000026.1, read on the forward strand.
CCACGACCGCCGGCATGAAGAAGTTCTATGCCGACGTGAAGTCCGCAGTGGAACGGGCCGGCCGAGCTCGCGATGCGTGCCAGATCCTGGCTGCCGTGATGCCCTTCGTCGGCGCGTCCCGCGCCGAGGCGGAAGAGAAGCTCGCCGTGCACGACGAACTGGTCCAACCGCTCGTCGGGTTGTCGACCATGTCCAGTCACATGAACGTCGACTTCTCGCGCTTTCCGCTGGACGAACCGCTGGGCAACGTCGATGTGCAAGGCATGCAAGGCGCGTTGGCTGCCGTGCGCAGCGTCGACGCCGAAGGCACGCTGCCGCTGTCGGAGATCGGCAAGCGCTACGGCCAGAGCGTGCTGGTGCCACGTGTCGTCGGCACCGCCGCGGATGTCGCCGATCAACTCGAAGCGTGGTTCCGCGAAGACGCCGCCGACGGCTTCATGGTGTCGCCGGCGTATCTGCCCGGGGGCTTCGATGATTTCATCGACGGCGTCGTACCCGAGTTGCAGCGGCGCGAACTGTTCCGTCGCGAATACGCGGGACGAACGTTGCGGGAAAATCTGTTCGGTGTTTCCCTAGACTGCATGCAGGACATGACACGCCACCAGCAACAATCCGCCGCGGATCCTGGCCGGATTGGTTGACTCGTTCGAATCCGGCACGAATAGAGATTCCGGCGGCAATCCTCCGCCTCTTCGCCCCCGCTGCAGGTCCTTGCTGTGGTGTGCCGCCGCCTTCCCCGGATAGCGTGCGGTGGACGCCGAAAACGCTTTGTCACGATGAGCAATCCCGCAGCGAAGCCGGCGGGTTCAGAATCGCTCTCGCCGGACACCCGGCTCACGACCATCGCGGCGACCGGCCGCCGCCCTGGCTCCCGCTTCCGGATCGTCCCCACAGCCCTGTTCGGGATCGGATCGTTCGGCGACATTGTGATCGCCTCCGGGCTCGCCAGCACATCGGTCCGGACCCTGGCCGTCGGCGGTGGCACTCGACGCGGATTCCCGATACCGACAGGAGCAATTGATGTCATGGTCTGCATCGACTGGTGCGCGACGACTACATTGTTCGCTGCCGAGCGTTCCCGGCAGCTCGCATGCCCAGCTCCGCTGCGGGGCATGTGGCCTACCCTACGGCTGCTTCCTCAGCATTCCCGGCGTCACGCCCAGCACCTTCCGCATATGCCGCGCCATGTGGCTCTGGTGCGAGAAGCCTGAGGCCAACGCGACCTCCACCGCCGGTATCTCGCCCTTCACCAGAAGCTCCTTCGCGCGCTCGACGCGGCGGCGCATCACATATTCGTGCACCGGCATGCCCATTGTCCGGCGGAACAGCACCTTGAAGTGCGAGACACTGCTGTGCGCGACGCCTGCCAGCGCGGAAAGTGAGAGGTCGCCGTCGAGGTGCGCCTCGACGTGCTCCACCACCCGCCTGCGCTGCTCGGCCGACATCCCGGCCGACACCTTGCCCGCGACGGAGTACCGGCCCAGCAGCTGCAGCGCCATCGCGGTGCCAAGGCTTTCGGCATAGAGCCGGCCGTTCGGCGAACCGGCTTCGCGCTCGACGTCCAGCGCCCAGGCGATGTGGGCCAGTTGCGGGTCGCGGAGCTTATGCCGCGGCGGGAGAGCGGAGCGGCCCGGCGGCAGACCCAGTTCCTCGGCCGTGCGCTCGAGCAGCAGCGGCGAGAAGCGCACCACCACCGAGCGCGCGGGACCATCCTCCGTCCAGCTCTCGGACTGACCCGGCGCCACCACGTCCACGTCTCCATGATCGTAGGTAAAGCGCTCGGTCCGGCAGAAACCGCGCACCGGCTCGCCCGTGTGGACGCGCACGCGCAGGTCTGTCACCGGCAACAGGCGCACGATCCCGCCTTCCGTCCGCACAGACTCCACGTGCGGCCCCAGCCGCGCCGTCGTCATCGGAAACGCTTCTGCATCCATCGGTGCTCCACGAACCTCCGTCCATGCGCGACCGGACGGCCTCGCGTACCGATCATCGACCTGTCGTCGCGGCGCTGCAAGTCGCGGCGTCACCTGTTCACACATCGAGAGAACTCAAGTCATGAAAGCAACGAAAGCCAGCGTCATCGGCCTCGGCATGATGGGGAACCGCCTCGCGCAGCTGCTTCTCGCGGCCGGCTGGGACGTCACCGTCTGGAACCGCTCGCCCGCTGCCGCGGTGGAACTCGTGAAGGCGGGCGCCCGCCGGGCCAGCACGCCCGCGGAAGCGCTCGCCGCCAGCTCGGTATCCGTGTTGATCGTGAAGGACTACGACGCTGCCAAAGAAATTCTGACCAGCGCTGGGGCCCCTGCAGCAATCAAGGACCATACGCTGGTCCACCTGACCACCGGCAGTCCGCTGGAGGCGCTGGAGATGGAAGCGTTCGTCAACGCCGCCGGCGGCCGCTACGTGGACGGCGCGATCCAGGCCGCGCCCGAGCAGATGGGGCTGCCGGAAACGCCCATCTTCGTTTCGGGCGCGCAGGCGGCGTTCGACACTTCGCTGGCTATGATGCGGGTGTTCGGCGGGCCGTTGCACCTCGGCGAGCGCGCCTCCCTCGCCTCCGCCATGGACTTTGCCACGCTCTCCTATGTTTACGGCGCGACCATCGGCTTCTTCCACGGTGCCCGCATCATCGAGACGGAGGGCCTTTCAGTGGAGCAGTACGGCGACCTCGTCAACAAGATCGCCCCGTCCTTCGGTGAATTCCTGAAGCACGAAGGCAAGGTGATCCACTCCGGCGACTACACGATCACGCAAAGTCCTCTGAGGATCTCCATCGACGCCACGCGGCGCATTGCGCAGCACGCACGCGACCGCGGGCTCGATGCATCGATTCCCGAGCTTGCCGAGAAATTGTTCCGCGACGCGGAAGCGGCCGGGTACGCGAACGAGGAGGCAGCGGCGGTGATCAAGGTGCTGCGCAGCTGAACCATTGCGGCCAGATGGACAGGTCAAATTCCGGCTATCGCGTGACCTCGTTGAATCCGATCGACATGGCAGTCTCTGGAACCATGTTCATCCCGGTTCGCGACAAGTCGACACACCCCATCGCACCTGCACATGGATATGAAGATTCATTCGTTCGACCTCACCGTATGCAAATGTAATCTGCCGTCGCCGTCGATCGCTTCATGATCGGTCGCCCCTACCAGTGTGCGGACAGCCGTAGCGGGGTATCAGGGCTAGCGTGAGGCACGCGGCGCTCTTCCTCGATCACGCACACAGGAGCATCTCATGAGAAAGCCATCCAAAGCCGTCGTAGCGGCTGCATTCGCAGTTGCCACCGGAGTTTCGGTCCCGGCCCATGCCGTGTCTTTCACTGCTTTCGATTTCACCTCAAACGTTTCCACCAGCGGCGCGTTCGGTGGCGTGAACGGCATCTATGGGAATGGTGACGTTCGTTTGGATTCGATCACCTTCGACGGATACGCCTTGACGCAAGCGCAGCTGCAAACGGCCAGCGCTGCAACGATCATCGTGGACGATGGACGCGATGCGGCGCGGGGCGGCAATAACCTCGCCGCCGGACGCGGGATCAATAGCGTCGCCGATACTTGGACGACCGAAGGGCCCGCGACGATCACGCCGACCAGTACCGACATCCACGGTGCGTTGGCCAACTTCAATCTGACCAGCATCGTGGTCACGCGGGAGACCAACGGCATCGCGATCGTCGACGTCAGCTTCGCCAATCCGACCGATCGGTTCTTCTTTTGGGAACGCGGGTTCAACAGCGACATCCTGGTTCAAGCACTGAATGAGAACGATCAGGCAATCGGGTCGTACACGATTCTGCGAAGCAACTATGCGCAAACCGGCATCGTCATCACGACCGACAATGGCTCGTTCCTCAACAACGGTCAGGCCCTCGGTTCCATCGGCCTGCAGACCGACGAAGCCGTCAGCAAGCTGCGTCTGGCGAGCTTTCGTACTGACGTTCTGAATTACAACGGCCCCGACTACAAGGTGCTCGCCACCGCCGGCCCGCTGGCGCCCGTACCGGAACCCTCGACGTACCTCTTGATGCTGGCGGGCCTCGGTCTGGTTGGTGGATTGGTTCACCGTCGCCGGGCGAGCTGAGCGCGCGGCTGACGGATCGTGGTTCCGCCGACCGTCCAGCCGTCGCCATAGGTTGATCCTCTGCGGGAGCGCCAGTTCCCGCAGAGGCGTTGTCCGGATGGCGTGGTCTGCGAGACCGTACGGCGCGTCCCGTCGCGAAGGACGCGATCGGCATATCGACATGGACATTTGTTCGTTCTCGCACCGGTCCGGCGGTTGTTAGCGTTCCGGTTTCTCACGCTCAACCACCGTTTGGCGAAGCATGATCAGGTTCCGCATCTGGCTGATATCGGCTGGCTTTCTGTCGTCGTTTCTGCCCATGGCATCTTCGACCGTCGTACACGCCGCCGACGCTCCGACCACGGTGTTGCGAATGGCGGACCAGAAAGGCGGATCCCGCGCGCTGCTCGAAGCCGCCGGTGAACTGAAGAACCTTCCTTATCGCATTGAATGGAGCGAGTTCCCGGCGGCAGCGCCATTACTCGAAGCGCTCAACGCCGGCGCGGTCGACAGCGGGCCGGTCGGCGATGCGCCACTGATCTTCGCCCTCGCGGCGGGTGCTCCGGTGCGCGTGATCGGTGCGGTGCGTTCCGATCCGTACGGCACCGCGATCATCGCCCCCGAGAGATCCGCACTCGACGGAGCCGCCAGCCTCAAGGGTCATCGCATCGCGACCGGCAAAGGGTCCATCGGCCACTGGTTGCTGCTCGCCGCGCTCGATTCCGTGGGGCTCAGTGCCTCCGATGTCACGATCGCCTTCATGCTGCCGGCCGATGCCCGCACGGCACTGGCCACCGGCGCGATCGACGCGTGGTCCACGTGGGAACCATACACGGCGTTTGCCGAAGTGAAGGAAAACGCGAAGATCGTGGTCAACGGCCGCGGCCTGTGGTCCGGGTTGTCATATCAAGTCGGGACCACCGATGCCATCCGAACCAAGCGCAGCGCGCTGCAGGATTACCTGCGCCGCCTCGCCCGCGCGCAGCGCTGGGCCAACGACCATGTACCGGAGTATGCCGCGACACTGTCGCAGATCACCGGCATTCCACAAGCGGCCACGCAGCGCGCGATCGAACGGCGACGGCCGACGTGGATGCCGATCGATGATTCGGTCGTGACGGCACAGCAACGTACCGCCGATGTTTACGCAAAGGCGCGAGTCATTCCGCGTTCACTGGATGTGAAACCCACCTTCGATCGAAGTTTCGAAACGGATACGCGATGACGGCATTCGCTCGTTCTCTCCATGCGACGTTGGCCTTGATGGCCACCCTGGCACTTCTCGCCGGCGATGGCATCGCCGCCGAGAAAAGGGGCACGCTGCGCGTCGGTGACGTGAAGGGCGGCATGCAAGCCGTGCTGGAGGCCTCCGGCGCACTCGCCGATGCACCGTATGAAGTCCAATGGACATTGTTCCCAGCCGGCGCTCCGCTGCTCGAAGCACTGAATGCGGGCGCGCTCGACATCGGCGTCGCCGGCGACATCCCGTTTCTGTTCGTCCACGCGGCGGGGGCGCCGATTCGAATCGTCGGTGGCGCACGCTGGAGCCCCCAGGGTCAGGCGATCGTCGTCCCCACGGAATCGCCTATCCGCACTGTCGCCGATTTGAAAGGCAAGCGTATCGCGGTCAACAGGGGCGGCTGGGGTCACTTTCTCGCGCTGGCCGCCATCGAGCGCGCCGGATTGCGGGGCAGCGACGTCGAACTGTCCTTCCTCAGTCCGGTGGACGGCCGCTCGGCGCTCACGGCAAAGTCGGTCGACGCGTGGTCCACGTGGGCCCCCTACACGTCGACGGCCGTCCTGCTCGACGGTGCGCGTGTCGTGACCGACGGAGAGGGTCTGGTCGCGTCCACGTCGTTCGTGCTGGCAAGCGATCATGCCATCGCGAACAAGCGCGCCGTGATCACGGACTATCTGAAGCGGCTCGCCAAAGCCCAGCGTTGGGCGTTGGACAACATCGATGTGTATGCCAAACGGGAAGCCGCGTTGATCGGGATTCCGGTGCCTATCGCACAAGATTGGTTCCGGACGGCACGCATCACGCCGTTTGCCGTGAATCTACAGACCGTGAAGGAATTCCAGCAGGCTGCGGATCTCTTTTACCGGTTCGGTGTGCTGCCCAAAGCCATCCAGGTGGATCCGGCGTTCGATCTCGATTTCGGGAAAGCGCTTTCGGGCGTCCGCTGATCCAGCTGCCCGCCCGGGCGCGAATACTTCCGTTTCGTTATATCAAAGCAACGAAACAGTCTGAATCGTTTGCAGTGCCTTGCCTATGATTCAGAATCTATCGGATCGTCATGATCCGGTCTTTCTACGCATCCGGCATTCCGGCTCGCATGACCTCGACGCCCCCCTCCTTCCGTTTCCCGCGCTGCTCTGGTTTCACGCTG
>JAHCKV010000260.1 GCA_026125595.1 Burkholderiales bacterium
GGAAATGCCGAACCAGTTTCGCCATGCAGGCGCAACGGCAGAGGCAAATGACCGACATCCGGCCGGCTCCGTATAATCGCGCCCCATGAAGACCACATTCCTGGATTTCGAGCAGCCGATCGCGGAGCTCGAGCAGAAGATCGAGGAGCTGAGGTTCGTCCAGGACGACTCGGCCCTCGACATTTCCGAAGAGATTTCGCGACTGCAGAAGAAGAGCAACGCGCTCACCAAGGACATCTACGGCAAGCTGTCGGCATGGCAGATCTCGCAGGTGGCGCGGCATCCGCAGCGTCCCTACACGCTGGACTACATCCAGAATCTGTTCACCGACTTCGAAGAGCTGCACGGCGACCGTGCGTTCGCCGAGGATCCGGCCATCGTCGGCGGCATGGCGCGCTTCGGCGGGCAGTCGTGCATGGTGATCGGACATCAGAAGGGCCGCGACACGAAGGAGAAGATCTACCGCAACTTCGGCATGCCGAAGCCGGAGGGCTATCGCAAGGCGATGCGGCTGATGAACCTCGCCGAGAAGTTCCAGGTGCCGGTGTTCACGTTCGTCGATACGCCCGGGGCGTATCCGGGCGTCGGTGCGGAGGAGCGCGGGCAGTCCGAGGCGATCGGTCGCAATCTCGCGGTGATGACCGATCTGAAGGTACCGATCATCGCCACGGTGATCGGGGAGGGCGGCTCCGGCGGCGCGCTGGCCATCGCCGTCGGCGACACGTTGATGATGCTGCAGTACTCGATCTATTCGGTGATCTCGCCGGAGGGCTGCGCGTCGATTTTGTGGAAGAGCGCGGACAAGGCACCGGAAGCGGCGGAGATTCTCGGCATCACGGCCAGCCGGTTGAAGACGCTCGGGCTGATCGACAAGGTCGTTTCCGAACCGCTGGGCGGCGCCCATCGCGACTACGGCGCGATCATGCAGTCGATGCGCAAGGCACTCACCGAAGCGCTGAAGGACGCGCAATCGAAACCGATCGAGACGCTGCTGGAAGCGCGCTTCGAACGATTGCTCGGCCACGGCAAGTTCAAGGAAGTCGCGCCGCGCTGAGCGGCGTTCACCGGCTGTGACCGAGGCCGTGCTGCTCTGCGCGGTGCGGCGGCGGCTCATCGAAGTGCCGCTTGCGGGGCGGCGGCTGGTCGTGGCGTTGAGCGGCGGACTCGATTCGGTCGTGCTGTTGCACCAGTTGGACCGGATGCGGAATGAACTCGATTTCGAACTGCAGGCCGCCCACATCCACCATGGATTGAGTGCCAACGCCGACGCGTGGGCGTCGTTCTGCGAAGTCCTGTGTAGTCGACGGCGGATTCCGCTGAGCGTCCATCGGGTGAAGGTCGCTCCAGCGCAGGGTGGCGTCGAAGCGGCGGCGCGCGCTGCGCGCTACGGCGTGTTGCGACGGATCGACGCAGACTTCGTCGCAACTGGCCATCACCTCGATGATCAGGCCGAGACCGTGCTGCTGCAACTGCTGCGCGGCGGCGGGCCTGCGGGAATCGCCGGCATGGGGTTCCGACGTTCGCTCGGCGCCGGCGCGCCCGATTTGCTGCGGCCCTTGCTCGACGTTCCGCGACGGCACCTCGAGGCCTGGGGCCGCGACGCGGGTCTCGAATGGGTGACCGACGAGTCCAACACCGATCCACGGTTTGCCCGCAATTTTCTGCGCCATGCCGTGTTGCCGGTGATCGAGTCGCGCTATCCGGCGTGGCGCGCAGCATTCGGTCGCGCTGCGGAGAACGCCGGCGAGGCGGCCGAATTGGCGCGCATGCTCGCGGTCGACGATCTGAAGCTCGTCGCGTTGCCGGACGGACTATCGGTGACGGCGTTACGCGCGCTGCCGCCGTTGCGCGCCGCGAATGCGGTCCGCCACTGGTTGGCGTGTCAGGGCTGCGAGACGCCGCCGCGGGTCCGGCTGCTCGAAGGATTGCGGCAGTTGCTGGCGTCGCGCGTCGACGCCGTGCCGCGGATGGTGCTCGGCGGCAGCGATCTGGTGCGGTATCGCGATCGGCTGGCGCTCGAACCGAAGCGAGCGGCGCCGGGGTGGTCGGTGTGCTGGGCCGGCGATCCGCAGATCGCGTTGCCCGATGGGCGTGCCGTGCAGTTCGTGAAGGCCGTCGGAGAAGGGCTCGATGCCGCTGCGCTGGCTGCCGCGCCGGTGACGGTGCGTGGACGTCGCGGCGGCGAGCGGTTGCATGCCGGTCCCGGCCGTCCCCGGCGGACATTGAAGAATCTGTTGCAGGAAAACGCCGTTCCGCCGTGGGAACGGGACCAGATTCCGCTGTTGTTCGTCGGCGAGGTCCTCGTCTGGGTGCCGGGGATCGGGCTCGATCCCGCGTTCGCGGCAAAGCCGGGGGCGGCGTCGTGGCGCATTTCGGTACGGCCGGTGTGACGCGGTTCGCATTCGACCGCGTGGGCAGACGCACCGGCGTCGACCCGCGACCGCCCGGGCGTTCCGGGCTACACTCGCCGCCCACTTCGGGAGAGCCCATGCGTATCCGCTGCCTGCTGCTGTTCGTGTTCGCTGCAATCGTGACTACGCCGGCCCTGGCGCAGGTCATCACGCTCAAGTTCAGCCACGTCGTCGCCACCGACACGCCGAAGGGGCGGGCCGCGGAGAAGTTCAAGCAGCTCGCCGAGGCCGCCACCAAAGGCCGCGTCAAGGTCGAGCTTTATCCGAACAGTCAGCTGTATCGGGACGGTGACGAACTCGAGGCGCTGCAACGCGGCGCCGTCCATCTGCTGGCACCGTCGGTGTCGAAGTTCGGACCGTTGGGCATCAAGGAATTCGAAGTCTTCGATCTGCCGTACATCATTCCCGATGTGCAGACGGCCGAGCGGATTGTCGACGGCGAGATCGGCCGGCGGTTGTTGTCGCGTCTCGAGAGCAAGGGTCTGAAGGGTCTCGCCTATTGGGACAACGGCTTCAAGCAGGTCTCGGCCAACAAGCCGCTGCGTAAACCGGCGGATTTCCGCGGCCTCAAGTTCCGCGTGCAGTCGTCCAAGGTGCTGTCCGCGACGTTCCGGCAACTCGGAGCGATGCCGCAGGTGATGGCGTTCAGCGAGGTCTACACGGCGTTGCAGCAGGGCGTCGTCGACGGCGCCGAGAATCCGCTGTCGAACCTGTACACGCAGAAGATGTACGAGGTGCAGAAGCATCTGACCATCTCCGATCACGGCTACCTGGTCTATGCCGTGATCGTGAACAAGAAGTTCTGGGATGGATTGCCGGCGGACATTCGCGCGGCCCTCGAGCAGGCGATGCAGGAAGCCAGCCGCTACGAGCGCACGATCGCTGCCCAGGACAACGCCGATGCGCTGGCAGCGGTGAAGAAGGCCGGCACGACCGAGATCTACGCACTGAGCGCGGCGGAGAAAGCGCAATGGCGCGAAGCGTTGGCGCCGGTGCGCAAATCGTTCGAATCCAGCATCGGTCGCGAGTTGATCCAGTCGGTGGAGGCGGTTGCCGCCCAGGTCGCCGCGGAAAAGAAAAAGTAATCGGCCGCAAGGATCGTCGTGCGCCTGTTCAACCGGTTCATCGATCATCTCGAAGAGTGGCTCATCGCCACCTTCATGGCCGTTGCGACGGTGATCATCTTCGTCGCGGTCGTCCACCGCTTCAGCGCCGGCATCGACTGGGTATGGGACTACACCAGTGGGTTCGATCTCACGTGGGCACAGGAGCTGTGCATCATCCTGTTCATCTGGATGGCGAAGTTCGGCGCGGCCTACGGCGTGCGCACCGGCATCCACATCGGGGTCGACATCGTGGTGAGCCACGTCGGACCGACGTGGCAGCGACGGATGGTGGTCCTGGCCCTGTCGCTCGGCGTGCTGTTCACCGGTGTCATCGCGGTGCTGGGTGCGCGGTGGGTGGCGTTCATGCACGAGACCGGACAGGTGACGCCAGATCTCGAATGGCCGCGCTGGATCGTCTATCTCTGCATCCCGCTGGGTTCCGGCCTGATGTGCTACCGCTTCCTGCAGGTGCTGTGGCGATTCGTGCGACGCGGTGAACTGCCGGTCCATGCGCCGCTGGCCGGTGGCGACACCGGAGGTCCCGCAGCGTGACGGCGCTGCTGATCATCGGGATTCTGCTGGCGCTGCTGCTGACCGGCACGCCGATCTCGATCGCGCTCGGCCTGACGGTGCTGGTCTATCTGGTCGGCTTTTCGTCGTTCTCGATGGAGACGGTGGACATCATCTCCCAGCGCCTGTTCACCGGACTGGAGAGCTTCGCGCTGATGGCGATCCCGTTCTTCATCCTGGCCGGTGCGTTCCTGACGGAAGGAGGCGTGGCGGCGCGCATCATCCGGTTCGCGACGACCCTCGTCGGCTGGATGCCGGGCGGACTCGCGATGGCGACGATTCTCGCGTGCGCGTTCTTTGCGACCATCTCCGGTTCGAGTCCGGCGACCGTCGTGGCCATCGGATCGATCATGCTGCCGGCGATGCTGAAGGCCGGCTATCCCAAGCGTTTCACCGTCGGCGTGCTCGCGACTTCCGGTTCGCTCGGCATCCTGATTCCGCCATCGATCGTGATGATCATCTATGCCGTCAGCACCAGCACGAGTGCCGGCACACTGTTCGTCGCCAGTGCCGTGCCCGGCTTGTTGCTGGCGGTGGTGTTGATGGGGGTGACGTTCGTGGCGGCGAAGCGGCAACGATTCCCGACGTTGCCACGGGCCAGCCTCGGTGAAGTGTGGCGGGCGTTCCGCGAAGCGTTCTGGGGGCTGATGCTCGTCGTCATCGTGATGGGCGGCATCTACGGCGGCATCTTCACGCCGACCGAAGCGGCGTCGGTCAGCGCGGTCTATGCGTTCGTGGCCGCGGTATTCATCTACCGGGATCTGAAGCTGCGCGATACGTTTCGCGTGCTGCTGACGGCGGCGAACACCAGTGCGATGCTGCTGTACATCGTGACCAACGCAGTGCTGTTTTCGTATCTGCTCACGTCGGAGCAGATCCCGCAATCGTTGTCCGATTGGGTCATCGCCAGCGAATTCTCGCCGTGGATGTTCCTGCTGGCCGTCAACGTGGCGTTGCTGGCGGCGGGTCAGTTCATGGAGCCCAGTTCGGTCGTGCTGATCCTGGCGCCGTTGCTGTTGCCGGTCGCGACCAGCCTGGGCATCGACCCGATCCATCTGGGTGTGATCCTGGTGGTCAACATGGAGATCGGCATGATCACGCCGCCGGTCGGGCTCAATCTGTTCGTCACGAGCCACCTGTCACGGATGGGCATGACGCAGGTTTCGCTGGCCTGTCTGCCTTGGGTGGCAGTGCTGCTCGCGTATCTGGTTCTGATCACCTATGTGCCGCAGATCTCGCTGTGGCTGCCGCACGCGCTGGGAATGCGCTGAGAGCCGGCGCTACTTCGGCTGCTGTACGACCAATCCCTTGACGCCGAGATCGTGCAATCGTGCGGAAGCCCGGTCGGCTTCCGCGCGGTCCTTGAACGGTCCCAACTG
>JAHCKV010000261.1 GCA_026125595.1 Burkholderiales bacterium
GCGCCGTCGCGGCACCGTGACCGGCACTGTCCGGGAAAAGGCGATCGGCATCGAAGAGACGCTGCGCTGGCTGCAGGCGCTACGGGCGCAGGCGCAGCCGGCCGGGCAGTAAGGTCAAACCACCGAAGCGACGTTCCCGAAGAAGCGCCGGAAAGCTCCAGGTGGTCTATCGACCAGTGGCAGCGGTGCCGGACTTTTCTCGCAAGGCTTCGTACGGTCGCGCAGATCCCGCAGGGGCACGCCGTTGGTACGATCGCACCGACGGCGTCGTCGTCGACATCCAGCCAACCGTTCGCCGCCAGTACCGACAGATTTCCGCCTCGAAATGGTGTTCTCGATGCAGGTTCATGGTGGCGTCAAAAGGTCAGGTCGATGGGTGTGCAGCCATTGCTCGGTATGAACGAGCAGTCCCTGAGCCTTGTCGATGCACGCCTGCAAGGTGACGGTCGACGAAGGGGGAAGGTAGTGCTTGGCGGTTCATGGGTCTCGAACCTACCACGAGGCCCGGAGATCCAGCCGCTCGGTCACCAGTAGTAGCGGTAGGGCCACGGTCCGAACATCGGCCGGTAGGGCGGCCCCCAGCCGCCGTAGCCCCAGTACGGGTTCTGATAGCGCATCCGCGCTTCCATCTCGACGGCGGACACGTAGCTCTTCTGCAGGTAGTCGAGCACGCTGTCGTCGACGCCGAGCTCGCGCAGCTTCGCGAACCGCGCGCCGCTGATGGCGATGACGGTGCGGGTTTCCTGCAACCTGGTGATGATGTCCTCGGGCGGTGTGCCGTTCTTCGACAGCTCGATGACCTGCTCGAGGGTCATCGGGTCCGGCGGGCGCAAGGTGGCGCAACCGGTGACGAGCAACGTTGCCAGCAGCAGGGCGGCCAGTCGCAGCGACGATCTGCTGCGTTCAGGTACCGGGTTCGGAGGGCGCTTCAGGGTCATCGGCTACGTCCTTTGGTGCGTCTTCATCCTGCAAGGTCCAGAAACCATTCGCGACGGCATACAGCGCCAGCATCGCATGGCCGAGCGGTGGGATCGACCCCGGCCCGTGGCGCGAGGCCACGGCCACCACCAGCCAGCACAGCTCGGCGAAGATCAGTACCGCGCCGATGCCCAGCCACCGCGGCAGGCGTATCGGCGAGACCTCGCCGGCGCGCCGGAACGCCCGCATGACACGGGCGGTGATCGGCACCGTGAATGCAGGGATGACCGCAGCCACCAGCGCAAACGGCGCATAGATCGCGGCGGCCAGCAGGCTGCCGTCATCGGTCGTCGACGTGAATCCTTGCCAGACGAAGCGGCCGGCGCCGAATGCCACCAGCGTGGTGCCGGCCAGTACCAGACCTGCCAGCAACCAGCCGCCGAAGCCCGCTTTCAAACCGGCGCTCGCGGGTTAGAGCCGGATATCCGCGCCGGGTTCGATCGGCCGATGCAATCGCGGGGGCCCGGCAGCGGGATGTCGGGCCACGGCGTCATGCCGGCTGATCCGGGTCGATCTGGCGCTGCAGCCAGTCGATCTGATCCTTCAACAGCAGCTTGCGCTTCTTCAGCCGGCGGATCTGCAGTTCGTCCTGGGCGGCGTTCTCGGTCAGGCGGGCGATGACCTGATCCAGGTCCCGGTGCTCGAGCCGGAGTTCCACCAGCCGCGCCTGCATCGCGGCGATGGGTAGTTGCTGAGTCGTCATGAATCGCGGTCTCGGGTCGGGCTCAGTAGCGGTTGTACCGTTCCAGCGCCTTCAGCATGGAGCGGGTTTCTTCGATGATCGGGACCATCTTCGCTTCCTTGTCGGCGTACTGCGCCAGCAGTTCGAGAACCCGGCCGGCGGCCGCCTGGGGCACGACGACGACACCATCGGCGTCCGCGACGACGTAGTCCCCGGGGTGGACGGTAATCCCACCACATTGCACGGGGATTTGCTGGTCGACGCTGATCATGCGTCCGACGGAGGTGGCGGGGCTCACGCGGCGGGACCACACCGGCAGCCCGATCTGGCGGATCTCGGTGATGTCGCGCACCGCGCCGTCGATGACCGCGCCCGCCAGACCGCGCACCTTCGCGGCGGTCGCCATCAGGTTGCCCATCGCGGCGATCTCGAGCCCGTCCTGCATCACGAAGACGAGCACGCTGCCGGGCTCGGCGGTATCCAGTACTTCCAGCAGGTGGTTGCGGTACTGGCGCGTGTCGCTGCGCAACACGGGTCGCATCAGCGCCGTGGCGGCGCGGCCGACCATCTTGGTGTCCAGGATCGGCTTCATGTCGGACGACATCCAGCCGCGGGCGCCGGTGGCTTCCTCGACCGCGTCGGCGACGTTGCCGGTGCTGTTGACCGGATCCAGCAATGCAGCCAGTACCTCGCCGTGCGTTGGTGCGGCGACCCCGACGGCGCTCATCCCGGCGAGTCCGAGGGCCAGCAGCAGTCCCGCGATGCGGGCTGGGTTCATGGGTTTCTCCCGAAAAGAGGCGCGACTATACCAAGCCGTCTTCACGGCCCCACTGCCGCTGCACTACCCTCGGGGCCATGGACAATCCATCGACGCCACGCCCCGACGGCGGCCCCTTTCGCGGCATCCATCCGATGCTGTACGCGTTCTTCGACCGGTCCGGCGCCCTCGATCGGTCGGCACTGGAGCGGCAGGTCGAGACCTGTGTCGCCAACGGTGCGCACGGTATTGCGGTGCTCGGGCTGGCCACCGAGGTCGGCAAACTGTCGGCGGCGGAGCGGCGCGACGTGGTTCGGTGGACCGTGGAAGCCATTCATGGACGCCTGCCGCTCGCAGCCACGGTGGGTTCCGGTCCGGTGGCGGACCAGATCGCGTTCGCGCAGTTCGCGCGGGACGCCGGCGCCGACTGGCTGATCCTGCAGCCGCCGCTGGAGCGCGGGCGACCCGAATCCGAGTTGCTGGCGCATCTCGATGCGGTGATGGCGGCGCTGGCGGGTCATCCGGTCGGACTGCAGAACGCGCCCGAGTACATGGGCGTTGGATTGTCGCCCGCCGGTATCGTCGAACTCGCCGAACGCCACCCGCACTTCGTCGTGCTGAAGGGGGAAGGCCCGGTGGTGCACATCCGCGCGGCGATCGAACAGACCGGCGCACGGCTCGCCGTGTTCAACGGCCGCAATGGTCTCGAACTGCCGGACAATTTTCGTGCGGGTTGCGCCGGCATGATCCCCTGCCTTGACACGGTCGATCGGCAGGTGGGCGTGTGCGACGCGATGCAGGCCGGCCGGCACGAAGAGGCCGAGCGCATCTATCGCGACGCGTTGCCCGCGATCGCGTTCGCCATGCAGTCGCTCGATACGCTGACGTGCTACGGCAAGCGCCTCGCGGCGCTGCGGATGGGCATGGGCGAGGCGATCCACGATCGCGCACCGGCATTGCAGCCCACCGCATTCGGTGTCGAATGCGTGCGGCGCTACGCCGCGGCGTTGGGCCCTCTGGCCTGACGGATCATCGCGGATCCACGGGCTCGCGGGTTCGGTGCAGCGCGCATGACGTCGCGCTCCCGACTGAGCCGAAAAATCTTCGGCGCTGAACGGCCGATGTTCCGTCCCGCCATGTCGTGAAAGCCGATGCCATCGGTATGCACGCCGTTCGACGTTTCGTCGATGGCGTGACGACGTTCCTCTGATTCCGCTCGCTTCTTCCGAGTTCTCCGCGTTCCGGACGGGAACAAATCTCCCGCGTGCATTCCGATCGGGAAAGGCGCTGCACATCCGCTGCAAATTCCCGTCCGACCGAGACGACTTCCGATGCCGCGTGCAGCGGAAATTCCCCTGCGCATGGGGAATTCGGCGCATCCGGCGATGCGGCTCCCGCATGCACACTCGCCGCCCAGTCGTGATGACCTTGCACCGTATGCGGTCGATGCCGCCGGGTCACGCGCTGCGCCGCACGTCACGTGCGAGAACAATTCAATGTGGGGGAGTGAGGGTCAGTGGACAAGTTGCAACGGCGGTGTGGATGTTCGCAGCGGCAGCAGGACGAGGTTTCGAGCAATGGTCGGCGCACCGTGTTGACCGGTGCGATGGCGCTGGCGTTGTCGCCGCTCGCCGCATCGGCGGCGGATCCGGCGAAGGCGCGGGCGCAGGCCGGCGACCTGCTCGTCTACACCCAGGGCGATCAACAAGGGCAAGTCGTCAAGGTCGATGATCTGAAAGTCGGCGAGGCACCGCAGTTCGTGTTCCCGATGGATCCCGCGACGAAGACCGTGCGCGACGGATTGCGCGTCAACCAGGCCATCGTCGTGCGACTCGACGCGAGCAAGTTGGCGCCTTCCACGAAACCCCATGCGGTCGACGGCGTCGTCGCCTACTCGGCGATCTGCACGCACTACGGCTGCCTGATCACCACGACCCACGAAGACGGCAATGCGGTGGTCTGCAACTGCCATGGATCCACGTTCGATGCCGGCAACAACGGCGCGATCTTGATCGGTCCCGCCGAGCGTCGACTCGCGTTGCTGCCCCTCAAATCCGTCGATGGCGCAATCGTCGTCGCCGCCGGATTCAACGGTCGTATCGGTCCGCCACAAGCGTAGTTCGCGAGGGTGTCTCGCGTTTCAGCAGTATCTACAACGACAAACCAGAGGAGGTAGGACATGAGAACGCGTGCATGCGCGACGGTTCTCGGCATGGTGCTGCTGCCAGCAGTGACCATTGCCGGACAGCCGGTGAACTACAAGCCGGTGACGCAGGAGCGTCTGAACAATCCGGAGCCCGAGAACTGGCTGATGGCCAAGGGCAACTACCAGGGCTGGAACTACAGCTCTCTCGAGCAGATCAACACGCGCAACGTGAAGAAGCTGGTGCCCGTGTGGAGCTATGCCACCGGCGTGGGTTCCGGCCACGAGGCACCGGCACTGGTCAACAACGGTGTCATGTTCGTCACGACGCCGTACAACCAGGTGCTGGCGCTCAACGCCAAGAACGGCGAACTGATCTGGCGCTTCAAGCGTGATCTGCCGGAAGGCTTCAGTGCGCTGCACTACACCAACCGCGGCGTTTCGCTGTGGGGCGACAAGGTCTACGTCGCCACCCTCGACTGCACGCTGCTCGCGCTGGATGCCAAGACCGGCAAGCTGGTGTGGGAATCGGAGGTCTGCGACTGGCAGGACGGTGCGTACATCACGTCGGCGCCGCAAGTCGTCAATGGCGTCGTCATGGTGGGTCCGTCGGGTGGCGAGTTCGGCGTGCGCGGGTTCCTCTCCGGCTTCGACGCGGAGTCGGGCAAGGAGGTATGGAAGACGTACAGCGTGCCGAGCCCCGGAGATCCCGGTTCCGAAACGTGGCCGCAGGAAGGTCGCTGGAAGGATGCGTACAAGATCGGCGGCGGCACGATGTGGATGCCGGGCAACTACGACCCGGTGAAGGACATGCTCTACTGGGGCGTCGGCAACGGCTCGCCGTGGTTCGGCGACCAGCG
>JAHCKV010000262.1 GCA_026125595.1 Burkholderiales bacterium
CGCCCGTCGACGATCAATCCCTCGAAGGCCTGGAGGGGTTGATCAATCGCCTCAGCCGACGACCACTTCGCTGATCTGGATCACCGGTTTCAGATCGGTGTAGTTCGGGATGTCAGCCATGATTTCCTTCGCGTGCGGACCGAAGCCGCCCTGGAACGCCTCGACCGATTCGCAGAACAGGTGGCACATCCCGATGTAGGTCGCGGGGGCATCCGGCGCCCCGCCGGCCAGGCCCTTGTCGACCGTGTAGAACTTGCAGCTGTCGCCCATGCGCGCCTTCACCAGCGGCATGTGCTTGTCGCGGTAGTACTCGTGGTCGAATCGCGCGCCCGGGGTGTTCGGGTACATCACGCTCACTTTGATCATGCGGCTCCTCCGTCTCTTGTGTGGCCTGCTCGTGCAGGAGGGGCGATCATGCAGACCAAGCCACCGAGCGCGCAACCCGCGTTTCCGGGTGCCCCCGAGAGTCGGCCGCCTGGCCCGCACCGCGGCGCGCCCACGCCAGTGGCATCGACTGAAGCCACACGGAGTAGCATCCCCGTCGCCCTGCCCCGGAATCTGTCGGCGCCCCGTGATTCGACACCGGCTCGACTCCACCGGGAACGAAACTGCATCCGTCGGCAACCGGCATCGCGGGTCACCCTCTCGCCCGCCCGTCCGTCCTCATCGAGAGGTCAAGGAGCGGAACATGAGCTGGCAATCGTTCACGGTTCACACCTACGAGGCGGTCCTGGTCGCGCCCAACACGCCGGGATATCCGAACGTCCATTCGTTCATCCGGCTGTACTGGGGCGGCAAGACTCAGGCGACGCTGTGGTTCTACGCGGATGGAACCGCGAACATTCCGGCCAACACGTCGGGCACGCAGTACTACGCACGGTTCCGGCAATCGCACTACAGCGCCTGCGTGGACCTGCTGCGAAACGAGAAGCCCGTCGCGTTCCAGTGGAACGAACAGACCAAGGGCGCGTTTCTCGTCACCGGCCCGGAACCCGTGGGGGACGGCGAGCTTCCTTGATGCCTGGCGGCAACGTCCGCGCTCCCTTGCACCGGAGCGCGGCATTCCCGTCGATCGTCGCCGCGTGACTCAACCGTGCCGCGCTTTCGAGTCGTCCGGCGCGGCGGCCCTGTCCGTCATGCTGTAGTCGCGGATCACGCCCGCCACGCGCAACCGGTAGTCGGCAAACATGTGATCGCGCCCGGCGCTCTGGATCTGGCGATGATCCTCGACGTTGCGCCACTGCCTCACCGCCTCTTCGTCGCGCCAGAACGACAGCGACAGCATCTTGCCCGGCTGGGTCAGGCTCTCGAACCGCTCGATCGAGATGAACCCGTCCAGCTCCGCCAGGTAGTGCCGCAGCGACGCGGCGGCACCGAGGTAAGCCTCCCGCTGCCCCTCGAGCGGAACGACTTCGAAGATCACGGCGATCATGAAGCTGCCTCCGTCGTAGCGACTGCACACGGGCCGTCTGGTCCGATGGAATCGATGGAAGCTCCGATGAAACAGGTCATGCCGGTCATGGATTTCTCCTGTGGCGAGAAGGACGGAACGTTACCCGATTGTCGGAGGAACGGGGTTCGTCTAACGTCGCGCCCGGAGAGATGACGCGATGAGCATATGGGTCTACGTGGCGTTGCTTGACGAAGGAACGGAATGTTGGCGTCCGGTGCAAGCCGAGCATCTCGCCGAGAACACCTATCGGTTGTCGGGTCGGATTCCCGACGAGGAAGTGTGGGCATTCCAGCCTGGCGATGAAGTTCTCTGCAGGGAGCATGTCTTTGCCGACGGCAAGCGTGGACTTGTTGCCTATGCGCGAGCGTAGATTGCCCGTGATACGGATTGCGCTGAAGCCGTCCGCATGCGTTTTCTTTGTTCAATCCGTTTCGAGGGCTTCACATGCGATTCTTCGACACGAAGCAACTTGTGATCGATTTTTCGGAAAGCCGCGTTACCGAGAAGAGCAGTGCCGAGTACTACCTGGGAAACACGCTGCTTTTGGTTCTGTTGACCTATTACGAGCATTTGTTCGGTCTATCCAACAGCGGGCTTCTCTTCTTCGTGGAATGCGGTGTGGTTCTCGTCGTCTCGATTCTGGGTGTCGCCACGTGCTTTCGAGCCAATGGAGGAGCCGATGGCCGTGATTTCATGCTGCGCGCCAACTGTCTGGCCTTCCCGATCGCTTTGAAACTCAACGTTGCCAATATGATGCTGGGCTGGTTGGTCTACGCCTACTTCCCGGAGGTGATCGACTATCGGAGCTTCCGTTCACCAGCCCTGCTGGACGCACTGCTGACGTTCGTTTGGGCTCCTGCCTTCACGGCACTCTTCTTCTGGCGGCTGGCCGTCCATCTCCGAACAATCGCAAACTCGTCCACCGGCAGTGAACAACGAGACGTTCCGATACCGGCGTCGAGTTGAGGCGGCGACGCAAGGCTTCCGACCGTTGCCGCTCGCACCTTCCCGTCGATGGACCGGCAACGACGGAAATGTCATTCTTCACCGAATCGTTGTCTCCACCGGCAGTTCGAACCGGAACCGAACACCATGTCCATCGCGTACCGCCTGCGACCTCTTCTGACTCGTTTCCCCTCGCTGTTGAATGCAGCCGAGGTGGCGCGCTGGCGCATGACGCGGCCATCGATCCCCGCCGGGCAGGACCTGCGGCTCCACCTCGGCTGCGGCGACATCGACTACCCCGGGTTCGTCAACATCGATGGTCGTCCGGCGCCCCACGTGCACCGGCTGCAGCGCATCGACAAGCTCGATGCCTTTGCCGACCGGTCGGCCTCGCTGATCTACGCGTGCCACTGCCTCGAACACTTCGGATTCCGGCAGGTGCCCCTGGTGCTGAAGGAATGGCGGCGGGTGCTCAAGCCGGGCGGCACCGTCCGGATCTCGGTGCCGGATTTCGACCATCTCGTGAATCTGTATCTCGAAAGCGGGCGTGATGTGCAGAGCATCATCCAGCCGCTGATGGGCGGGCAGGATTACGCGTTCAATTTCCACTACACCTGCTTCAATCGGGCGGACCTGTCGCGTCTGCTGGTGGAAGCGGGGTTCCGCAATCCGCGCGAATGGCGTCACGGCACCGACACCTATACGTCGGTGCCCGATTGGTCGGGAAAGACGATCCCGTATCGCGGCCGGGAGTATCCGGTGAGCCTCAACGTCGAAGCGGACGGCTGACCGGCACCCTTTCTCCCGCCGGCACCCGCCCGATCGCATCGGACCAATGTCTCCGGGGACGACGCCGTCGCCGGACGGTAGTATTTCGTATCCACCGATCCCCGCCGTCGATCCTCTGCCATGGCCCCTGGAAAGCTCCCCGTCGACACATCCTTCCTGGACGGCGGTGGTGAACTGGGCGCGCTGATGCGGGCGCATGACTGGACACGGACCCCGCTGGGCCCCCCGGACGGTTGGCCGAGAAGTCTCAAGACGGCAGTGCGCATCCTGCTGACTTCGCGACAGCCGTTCTGGCTCGGATGGGGCCCCCAGCTCACGTACCTCTACAACGACGCCTATCGGTCGATCATCGGCGGCAAGCACCCCACGGCGCTGGGACAACCGTTCTCCGAGGTCTGGAGCGAGATCTGGGATGTGGTCGGGCCGATGGCCGACACGGTGATGACCCACGACGAAGGCACCTACGTCGAGTCGCAGTTGCTGATCATGGAGCGCCACGGCTACCAAGAGGAGACCTACTACACCTTCTCGTACAGCCCCGTTCCGAATGACGAAGGCGGGCCGGGCGGCCTGATCTGCGCCAACACCGACGACACGCAACGCGTCATCGGGGAGCGACAGTTCGCGCTGCTCAGCGAACTCGCCTCCAAGACCGGATCTGCCCGCCGCTGGCAAGAGGCCTGCGAACTCGCGCTGGACGCGTTCGGGACGAATCCGCTCGACCTGCCATTCGCGTTGATCTTCATCGCAGAGGGCGACGGCGATCCACCGGTTGCTGCCGCGGCCTCGCCCGGAACCGAATCTCTGCGCGATCCGGCACTGTGGCCGTGGGCCGACGTCATGGGTACCGGAACAGTCCGGCTGTGCGACTTGACCAGCGGCTTCGACGCGCTTCCGTGTGGCGGTTGGCACCGCCCGCCGTGTCGGGCGGCGGTGTATCCGATCGCGGCGTCGGGCGCCGAAAGCCGCGCCGGCGTGCTGGTCGTCGGCCTGAGCCCCGTGCGACAGTTCGACGACCGCTATCGCGACTTCCTCGACCTGATCGCGCAACAGGTGTCGGCCGGCATCGCGAACGCCGAAGCGTTCGAGCAGGAGAAAAGGCGCGCCGAGGCGCTGATGGAACTCGATCGCGCGAAGACCACGTTCTTCAGCAACGTCAGCCACGAGTTCCGCACGCCGCTCACGCTGATGCTGGGGCCCATCGACGACATTCTCGCGAAACCCGACAGCGGCGTGCTGCCCGAGAACCGGGCCATGCTGACGGTGGTGCACCGGAACGGTCAGCGGCTGTTGAAGCTGGTCAATACGCTGCTGGACTTCGCGCGGATCGAAGCGGGTCGGACACAGGCCTCCTACGAGCCGACCGACATCGCCCGACTGACCGCCGATCTCGCGAGCAACTTCCGGTCGGCCTGCGATCGGGCCGGCATCCGGCTGAACGTGGAAAGCGAAACGCTTTCGGAGCCGGCCTACCTCGATCGCGAGATGTGGGAAAAGATCATCCTCAACTTGCTGTCGAACGCGTTCAAATTCACGTTCCAAGGCGAGATCCGCGTCCGGACATACGACACAGGCCATCGCTTCGAGGTCGAGATCGCCGATACGGGCACAGGCATTCCGCCCGCGGCCCTGCCCAACATGTTCGAGCGCTTCTACCGGGTCGAGGGCGCCCACGGCCGCAGCCACGAAGGCAGCGGCATCGGCCTCGCGCTGGTGCACGAACTGGTGAAACTGCACGGCGGGGTCATCAGCGTCACCAGCGTCCTCGGCGCCGGCACGACGTTCACGGTGTCGATTCCGAAGGGCCACGACCATCTGCCGGCCGATCGGATCCAGGCGCAACGCAATCCGCCATCAAGCGGCTTCCGCGCCGATGCGTACGTCAGCGAAGCGTTAAGCTGGCTGCCCGAAGCGGAAGCGACGGTGTCCGCCGATCAACCCCGGAAGGCCCACCGCGTTCTGTTGGCGGACGACAACGCCGATCTTCGGGAATACGCGCGCCGGTTGCTCGCCGACGAGTACGAAGTGGAGGCGGTCACCGACGGTGAAGCCGCACTGCAAGCGGCGCGCGCGCATCGCCCCGACATCATCGTGTCGGATGTGATGATGCCGCGGCTGGATGGATTCGGATTGATCCGTGAGGTGCGCGCCGATCCGGCGTTGCGCGGCATTCCCGTCGTGCTGCTGTCGGCAAGGGCGGGAGAAGAAGCGCGAAT
>JAHCKV010000263.1 GCA_026125595.1 Burkholderiales bacterium
TGCCGGCGGATTTTCCGGTGCCGCGGCCTGCAAAGGAACGTAAAGAAAGCCCCGACGGACGCCGTTAACGGGCTGGTCCGGGCGACGCATCCCGATCGCCATCCGTCTGGAATCCCATGGATAGACAAGCGTTCGTCGAGTTGAAAGCCGGTGGCAAGCTGCCATCGCCTTCCGGCGTCGCGCTGCGCATCCTGGATCTCACGCGCCAGGAGCAGGCGTCGGTACAGGATCTCGCTCGTGTCGTGCAGGCGGATCCAGCCCTGTCCGGCCGGTTGATCAAGTTCGCCAATTCGGCGATGGCCGGACCACGCCGTCCGGTGGCAGCGGTATCCGATGCGATTCGGCTGCTGGGCATCGGCACGGTCCGTCAGTTGGCCCTCGGATTCTCGGTGCTGGGACAGAATCGCACCGGGGCCTGCAAGGTTTTCGACTATTCCGGGTTCTGGTCGCGTTCGCTCGCGTCGGCGATCGCGGCGAATGCGCTGTGTCTGCGGACCCGTACTGCGCCGGCGGACGAAGCGTTCACCTGCGGACTGCTGGCTCGCATCGGAACCCTCGCGCTGGCGACGCTGTATCCGGAGCGGTACGGTGAGGTATTGCAGCGCACCGACGACCTGCGGGAACGCGAGCGGGAGATCTTCGACACCGATCACGCGGAGCTGACCGCCGCGCTGCTGGAAGACTGGATGTTGCCGCGGCTGTTCGTCGGCGCGGTGTTTCACCATGAAGACCCGCAGCATTCCGGCAACCCCGAAGGCTCGCGCGAGGGGACGTTGTGCCACCTGATCGCGTTGGCGGTTGGCATCGGTACCTACTGCGGCAGTGACGACGGTGCCCGGCGTGTTCAGGCGGCGGATCTGATCTTCCAGGCGGCGCGGATCGGCATCGATGCCGATGCGCTGGCGACGCTGACCGATCAGATCGTGGTCGAGTGGCGGGAATGGGCCCGGATTCTCGAAGTGCAGGCATCGTCGGTGCCCAGTTTCGCTTCGGTGACGACCGCACCGCCACCGGTGGTGACAGTTTCCGCGGAGCCGCCGTCTTCCGGTGCGCCGGGCGAGATCCACATTCCGAAGACCGACGGCGAGCCGCTGCGGGTGTTGGTCGTCGACGACGACACATCGATCCGGTCGCTGGTCGAACTGGTGCTCACCGAGCGTGGTCACATCGTCCGGACGGCCCGCAACGGTCAGGAAGCGCTGAAGCTGGCGATGCTCGACCGGTCCCAGATGATCGTGTCCGACTGGGTCATGCCGGAACTGGACGGCATCGGGCTGTGCCGTGCGCTGCGCGCGACGGACGAAGGCCGTCAGATGTACTTCCTGCTATTGACCGTGCTCGAAAAGGAAGACCATCTGGTCGAGGCGTTCGAAGCGGGCGTCGATGATTTCGTGACCAAACCGTTTTCGCCGCGGGTGCTCACGGCGCGATTGCGGGCCGGCGAGCGAATGCTGCGCCTGCGCGAGGAATCGCAGCGCGACAGCCAGAACCTGCGCCGCTTCGCAACCGAGCTGGCCGTCGCGAATCGGCGGTTGCGTCAAGCCGCGTTGACCGATCCGCTGACCAGTCTGCCGAACCGCCGATACGCGATGGAGCGGCTGGAGCAGGAGTGGGGCGCGTCGTCCCGCAACCAGCGTCCACTGACTGTGATGATGATCGACATCGATCGCTTCAAGGCGGTCAACGATACCCATGGCCACGACGTCGGCGACCAGGTGCTGCGGCAGGTGGCGCTGTCGCTGCGCAAGGCGGCCCGGACCGAGGATGTGATCTGCCGGCTGGGCGGCGAGGAGTTCCTGGTGATATCGCCGGATACTGCGGCCGTAGCGGGCCAACGGCTCGGCGACCGGTTGCGCCACGCGATCGGCGGTGCGCCTCTCAACCTTGGCACGCTGCAGTATCCGGTGACGGTGGCCATCGGTGTCGCGGAGCGCACACCGCAGATGACCCACCACGACGCGCTGTTGAAGGCGGCCGACGAAGCCCTCTATCAGGGCAAGCGGGAAGGCGGCAATCGAACCCGCGTCGCCGGTGGCGCGGCATCGGCGGCGGCGACTCCGGCCGGCTGAGCGTCGATCGGCCTTGCGGCGATCACGGCAAAGAAAAAGCCCCCGGAAAACGGGGGCTTTTTGCTGTACGGCAGTGCGGTCGACGCTTACTTCTTCTTGCCGGTCGGGACCGTGGCAGCCAGATTCGCTTCCACCATCGCGCCGAGGTTCTGCGCGGACTTGGCGATCGTGTCGTAGGCCTGGCTTGCGGTGCCGACGGCTTGCTTGAAGGTGGCGACGAAGGCGTCGGAGCCGGCCGGCGCGTTCGTCAGCAAACCGTCCAGCGTGACGGTCGCGTTCTTCTGGAACTCGGCAACCTGCGTTTCCAGCAGCTTGGCCAGTTGCGCCTGGGCGGACGAGACAGTCTCGTAGACTTCGCGGGCATAACCGCTGGCCTTCTCCAGCCCCGGTTGCACGAACTTGGTCGTGACGGCCTGCAGTTCGGACGGATCCTTGACGGCGGCGAGCGCCTTGATCTGCTTGATGCCGTCGTCGAAGCTGGAACGGGCGGCCTTCAGTTGCACGGCGGCGACGCGTTCGACGCTGTCGGCGGCAACGGTCGTCGCGGCGATCAGCGTTTCGACCTGGGCTTTCGTGGCGGCGGCGATATCGGAATTCAGGGGGGTCATGTTCATTCGCTCCATTGGTTGGTGGGTCATCGGGACCCGGGAAAACTCCCTTGCCACTGCGCGCCGGGAGCTCGGCGTCTGGTTTTGTTGCAGCGCACAAGACCGATTATTGGGGGGGTTGCTCCGGGCGTCAAGGGGGTTCGCACAATAAAAGGGCCGAATCGGGAAACGATTGCGTCGCTGCGGTGCGGCAGACCCGCGTTCCGCGACCCGTCAGCGCAGGGGCAGGGATCCGAACGATGTGTCGAGGGCCGTGCGCCACGCGGGAATGGCCCAGTCCCACAGATCGCCGGGCGAACCACCGGTCCATGCCGCGGGTGGTGCCAGTCCGAAACACCAGGACTTGCAGCAGCGTCGGGCAGGTGCGATCGTCGACCGGTGCTGCCCGGGTCTGTTTGGACAGCTTTGAGACCGGCGGCGTCGGTCGCGACCATGTGGAGTAGGCCGGTGTCGGGTATCCGAGCAGGCGTTGCAGGTGAATCTGTCGGGGCGTGGACGCGAGCAGGTCGGCGCCGCGAACCACATGGGTGAAACCCGCATCGGCGTCGTCCACGGCACAGGCGAGGAGGGACGCCAACACGCCATCGGCCCGCTGCAGCACGCAACCGCCGATGGCCGCTTCGAGCGATTGCGTCACGGCACCCTGCAACCGGTCTTCGAACGTCACGGTGACGTCACGGACATCGAGTCGGCGCGCGGCCGTGCGGCCCGGGTGCGAAGGCCCGCCGCGGCATGTGCCGGGATAGCGCGGCCCTTCGATGCCGGGCAGCCCGGACCGCGCGATCTCGGTGCGGGAGCAGGTGCAGCGGTAGACATGGGCGCGGGCCGCCAGCGACTGCAGCGCGGTGGCGTAGGCCAGTGTCCGGGCGGACTGCCGGACCACCGGACCATCCCATTGGAATCCGAACCGGTCGAGCGTCGTGATGATCGCGTCCGCCGCGCCGGGAACTGTCCGCGGTGGATCGAGATCGTCGATTCGCAGATGCCAGGCACCGCCGTGGGCACGCGCGTCGAGGAAACTGCCGGCGGCCGCGACGATGGACCCGAAGTGCAGCGGTCCCGACGGCGTCGGCGCGAACCGGCCTCGATAGGGGACCGGTGGCGCGTTCACGGCATGGAGGGTACGGACCGACGGGCGCGGACGTAGGCGATGCAGCTCACGAACAGCGTCACGCTCAGCAGCACTTCCAGCGCGGCGAGTCGTTGCGACGTTCCGGTTTCCGCCCACGCCCGCACCACGCCTTCGGTGAAGTACGCGAGCACCAGCAGCGTCGTCCACTGATAGGTGTAGACGCGCTCCCGCAGCAGACCGAACAGCGGCAACAGCAGCGGCAGCGCCTTGAGCATCAGCCACGAACCGCCCGGTTGCAGCGGCGCCAGGAAGGCCTCCCACGCGAGGCACAGGAACAGCAATGCGACGAGACTCACCACCGCGACGAAATGGGTCAGCGCCACCACGGCTATGGTCCGCGCGATTCGCGCGCCATCGCAACCAACCGGGCGCGGATGTGGGAGACGTCGAGGGCGGGTTCGGGAAAGTCGATGCGCAGCACGCGGTCGTTGTCGACGTGCACATCGAAGCCGTCGCCATCGACCGTCAGCATCGTCGCGTGGTCCGTCGCGATGCCGTGGTAGTGCCGGCAATAGTCGCGCAGCGTGTCGGCATGATCCCCGTTCATGTGGCCGAGGATGTCCGTCGAGCGCCCGTCGATCGCGGATGGTGGCAGCAGGTAGTGCCCGGCTTCGAACCAGCGGATGTCGCCGAAGCCGCCGATCCAGTGTACGGCGTGGGGCTCGATGCGATACAGGTGGAAGTCGCCGAGCGCGGCGTAACGCGCTGCTTCGGGGACCAGGGCGAGATAGCGGGCGCGGGCCGCAGCGTCGTCATCTGCGCGCTGTGCGATTCCGACGAGGCTCGTGCGTCGGCCGCTCGATACATCGGGATCGTGGCCACAGAGGCTGACGCGGGGATCGGTGTGGATGTCGCGTGTGTGCGCGGCGAGATCGCTGATCAGGATCAGGGGGCGACCTGCCGCGTCCAGCGCGAACGGAACGGCCGACGCGTACGGAAAACCGGGTGACCGGATCGAGTGGGTCGCGAGAACCCCCTGGCGGACATGCCGCAACAGCAGCCGGGCGGGGCGCGCGTCGACGTCGACTGGAGGTGTCGCCCCGGTCATCGTACGAGTCGCAGCGCCACGTCGGCGAGGCGTTGTCCGAGGGCCAGGCACAACTGGCGTTCGTCGTCCGAGATCGCCTTGTCGGCATCGGCACCGGCCCAATGGCTCGCTCCGTAGGGCGTGCCGCCGGTGGTGGTCGTGGTCAGCGCCGATTCGGTGTAGGGCAGGCCGA
This sequence comes from Burkholderiales bacterium, assembly GCA_026125595.1. Lineage (GTDB taxonomy): Bacteria > Pseudomonadota > Gammaproteobacteria > Burkholderiales. Next base: position 5,030 of record JAHCKV010000263.1, read on the forward strand.
CCAGCAGCATGCCGTGATGGACCAGCGGCAGCCACATCGACAACAGCGTCGCCTCCTGTCCGCCGTGCAGACTGGTCGTGGACGTGAACACCGCGGCAGGCTTGTCGACCAGGGCGCCCCGATTCCACAGCGCACCGGTGGAATCCCAGAAATATTTCATCGGTGCGGCCATGTTGCCGAAGCGCGTGGGGCTGCCGACCGCAACGCCCGCGCATTCTTCGAGATCGCGCAACGCGACGTATGGTGCGCCGGACTCCGGCACCGCGGGTTCGACCGCTTCGGCCACCGTCGACACTTTGGGGACGGTACGCAAACGGGCGCGCGCGCCGGGGATCCGTTCGATGCCGCGCGCGACCAGGCGGGCCATCTCGCG
>JAHCKV010000264.1 GCA_026125595.1 Burkholderiales bacterium
AGCGCGAACGCCCCGGCGTCGCCGTCGCGGTAGCGTTCCATCAGGGTCTCGTCCGGGGTGTCGTCCGCCATGGGGCTGCGAGTGTAACGGCTGACGGGACTTCGAGCGCCATGCTGCTGGAACGCAGCGCCGACGCGATCGGGGTTCGCGGGCACTGCTGCGGTTACCCGGGTGACAACGCGTACGGCGGGTGCGCTCCTCGGGATCAGGCGTCCGACGGACGTGACACACGCGTCCAACGTCGGACGCCGGCGCCGCCCGGGCGGGCGGCGTCGGCGTTTCGATCAGACTGTCGCGACGACGGACGCGCGCCGACGGCGGGCGAGCCAACCGATGATGCCGAGTCCTCCGAACATCATCGCCCACGTGGCCGGCTCCGGCACCGGTGCGATCGCCCGATCGACCAGCCGACCGGCGTCGTCGAACGGCGAAGCTGCGCCATAGCGTGCCGCAGTGATCAGACCACCGAGTCCGCCGTCTTCGACGGAGGCCGCGATGTAGTTGGCCAACGCCTCCTGGTACGTGATGGTGTTGGGCAGATTCTCGAAGTCGACGTCGAGCGCCGGGAACGGGAATCCGTCGCCGCCGTTGGCGGTGAAATCGATGGTCGCCATCGTCACGTCGCGGGCCCCTGGCACGACGACACCGTTTTCGACCAGCACGGTACCGTCATCGAGCACGATGCCGAGCACGCGGCTGCCCTCGGCCAGACTGCTGTCGTATTCGACCCGCATGCCCGACACCTGCGCGAAGCGGCCGTTCGCGGCGCCGCTCGGCGACGCGGTGGCGAACGAATGCTCCATCACCGCCTTCAGCTCCGCCGCCGTCACGTTGTTCGCGGTCTGCACGAGGTTGGTGAACGGCAGCACGTTGAAGGTGTCGCCGACGGTCACGTCACCGGCCGCTATGTCCGCGCGGATACCGCCGCCGTTCTGAATCGCCACATCGGTACGACCGGTGAAGCGCACCGCGTCCGCCACCAGATTGCCCATGTTGGTCTCGGCGTTGCGCACACCGGCGACGAAACTGCCGGGTGCGCCCGCGGTGCCCCGCACCGAGCCGGACAGCAGCACTTCCGACGCCCCGATCCGCGTGGTGTTGAGCACGTCGATGTAGCTCTTCACCGGATCCACGACGGCGGTCTTCAGAAAGCCGTCACCGGTGACCGCATCCGCGTCACCGCCGTAACCGCTGACGCGCAGCATCCGCGCGCCATCCACCGACGTGACTCTGCCGGTCGTGTCGTCGATGGTGAGATTCAGTTCGCCGACATAGCGATTGCCGAAGTTGGACGTGACGACCGCCACCTGCCGGCCCTCCGCATCGACCACCATCTGCGGCAGGCCCGCGATGTCGCGCGATGGACCGAACGCCGGCGCCCCGGTGGGGATCAGCACATCGTCGTCGCTCGCCATCAGTTCGTGACCGCCGCCCGACAGCACCACATCGACACCGCGCAGCAACGGCACGACGGTGTTCCGCTCGTTGTTCCAGTCCTGCAGATGGCTCATCAACACCACGGTGGTGGCACCGGCGGCACGCGCGGCGTCCACGTTGGTCTGGATCGTCTCGGCCAGCGACACCAGATTCTGTTGCGCCGTCGCCGACGGGTCGTGATGGAGGAGGCCGATCGCGCCGGGCGAACTGATGGTCGGCAGCAACGGCGTGGTCGCACCGATCAAGGCGACGGTATGTCCCGCCGCGGTATCGATCAGCGTGTAGGGCTTCACCGTACCGGCCGCCGCCAGCGCCGCGAACGCGGGCGTGCCGTTGAAGTCGAGGTTCGACGACAGATACGTCGTGCCGGAAACCTGCGCGAACCGCGCTGCGGTGCCGGGACCTTCGTCGAACTCATGATTGCCGAACACGGCCGCATCGAACCCGATGGTCCGCATCGCGATGGCATCGTAGAAGTCCTGCCCACCATCCGAGTAGGCCGTCGCGAGGTTGGCCTTGCTCGCGTTCCAGCGCGGTCCGGGCAGGAATGCATCGCCGGCGTTGAGCTTGAGCACCGAACGGCCGGCAGCTTCGGCACTGGCTTCCGCGCCGAGAATGACCGCCGCCATGCGATCCACGCCGCCGTAGTACGACAGTCCTTGCGAAGCATCGTCGCGCAGATTGCCCTGCGCCGAAATCAGCCAGGACTCCTGATCGCCCACGTGCAGGATCGTCAGACCTTCGGCGTGGACATCGCCGAACGTCAGTGCCAGGTACATCGCCACTGCGCACGGCCGCAGGACGTGAATCGAACGCGTTGTTGTCATGGTCGGTCTCCGGGAAAGTCTCCACGCTAGGTGGAGCACTTTTCAGCACCGTGAAGACCGTATGCGCCGTGACTGTCCCGATCGGAGGGGGATTCGTCACCGGACCGCCACGTTCGATGAACCGATCGCCGCGAGTCCGACGCTCGCACCGCCCCTCACCCGCTGGTGGAGACGCGCAGGGCACGGCGCATCCGCCGACGGGCACCGGGGACGGACGCGCCCGCCCCCGGATCTCGGCCACGCACCGCTTACCGCATCACCGCCGCGTGAAGGCCTTCGACAACGACCGCAGGATCTCGCGTCCCGGCGTCGCGACGCGTGACGTCGCCGGCTTCTCGCCATTGTCGTCGCGATCCTGCGTCACGAGCCGATCGGACAGATCCTTCGCCCACGGCGTGCGGGTCCAGTCGTCCGTTGCGGCCGGCGCCGGCGGTGGCGCTTCCTTGCGCGGCATCCGGAAGTCACCGAAGCGGCCGCTCCAATCGATCTTCGCCGTCTCGACCGTGACGCGGCCGTCGGTCGCATCGAGTCCCGGCACCGGCAACGGATTGAGCGTGAGCCGGGTTTCGTTGAGCGCCGCCGCCTGGATGTCGATCGCCGTGTCCCCCGCCGATGCGCCTTCGCGGATCCGGAAATCGATCTGCAGCAGCGCGCCGGTTCCCCGGGCCAGCGGTTGCAGCCGCGTCGCATCGACGGTCACCAGGCCCGGCACATGGCTCGACACGAACCAGTTGAAATCGGCCGTCAGATCGCCGCGCCGCAGTTCCACATACTCCAGTACCGCCGGATCGTAGGCGATGCGCAATTGCACCGACTCGAGGCCCGCCGCCGTATCCAGCGACACCGGTACCGTGACGACACTGCCGGGGCGACCGCTCGGATTCGCCGTCACCGACACCACGGGATCGGGCCCGACGAACTGCAGCGGTTCGGCATTCTCCGGCAGCGGCGGAATCTCCGGCCGCGGCTGCAGATTGTCTTGCGGATTCGACAAGCCCTGCACGTGCTGCGTCAGCCGCAGCAGATCGACACTGGTGAATCCGCCGACACCGTTGACGTCCGCGACCAGGTTCGGATCGATCCGCGGATAGGCGCCGAATCCGGCATCCATGCCACCGAGCACCCGCTGCATGCGCTGGATGTCCAGCGTGCTGTAGGCCCCGTTGCCGCTGGTGTCACCGAGATAGCCGACCAGATGCACGCCGTCATCGCTGCGCACCGCGAGCGCCTGCTGCTGACCGTCGCGAACGGTGACTTCCGTCAGATCGAGGATCTGCGCGGCGCCGTACGGCGCATCGGCCGGCACGCTCGCTTGCAGCTGCACCAACGCGACCGCGCCAGCCGGCAGCACACCGTTCACGGTGACGGTCACCAGAATGCGACTTTCTTCGCGAACGACGTCGATGCTGCTGCCCTCCGGCAGTCCGGGCGCGGCGGTAATCGCGCCGATCAGCAGCAACGCCGGGTCGTAACCGAGCGCGAACGAGACCGACGCGACACCGGCACCGTCGGACAGCACGATCGGCAGCGTCCCATCGTTGGCGTTGGCGGGGGTCAGGTCCACCGTCTGACCCGGACCTCGCATGAAGTCGGCGATCGACAACGTGCGCGCCGGGCTCGGCATCACCGTGAACGTCGTCGTGAACGCATCGGCATTGGTACCGTCGCCGTTGCCGTCCAGCACGCGGCCGAGCGTATCGACGAATCCGTCATGGCGCGCCGACAGCGTGACGGCATAGGTGCCCGCCGCAAGGGGACCGCCGGTCCGGACGAACCGGAAGCCCTGCTTGTCCGCATCGACGAAGATCGACCCGCGGACCGGACGTCCGTCCTGCGTGACGATCACATCGGTGGGTCCCGCCAGCGGATCGACCGTACCCAGACCGCCATACAAGTTCACCTGGGAACCGACGAAGGGCCGCGTGAAGCGCACCGCGAAGCCGGTCTCGGTCGCCGTGAAGTCATCGACCTTCAGGTAGTCGGCCTTCACGTCGACCGCGATCCGGCCTTCGACGCTGGTACCGGCGTCTTCGTCGAACGCGGTTGCGACGATCGTGCGCGTCGTTTCACCGACGTCGTAGATGTGCTGCAGCGTCTGCGTCGCACCATCGAACGTGCGGACAACGCCGTCGCCCCAGTCGACGATCCAGTAGTCGATCGTGTCGTCGCCCGGATCGGTCACATCGAGGTGCAACAGGTACGGCGCACCTTCGAGCACCGATGTCGTACCCCCCAGCGTCACGACGCCCGGCACGTCGTCGATGTCGACGACCAGTTCCGATTCGGTCAATGCCGCGCCGCTGTCGGCGTCATGAACCACCGTGGTGATGACGTACTCGCCATCGTCGGCATAGGCATGGCGCGCGAGCACGTGCCACGCGCCATCGCGCAGCACCACCTCCGCCGCACTCGTTTCGCTGCCGTCGCCCCAGTTCACCGAAACGTCGAAGCGATCGTCGACACCCGGGTCGGTCAGGACGGCCTCGAACACGAACTCGCTGCCTTCGGTGCCGGTCGTCGTCGCACCGCTCGAATCCAGCGTCGGCGCCACGTCGGCCACCGTCAACTCGAAGGCATGCTCGACGCTGCCGCCGTTGTCATCCTGCAACGCGACGACGATCCGGTAGACGCCATCATCGACATACGCATGGGCGGCGCGGATGAAGCCGCCCATGCCAGCGGCCGATCCGGGTGGGCCGAACGTTTCTTCGGTGACTTCGGCGGTGACCACGGTGCCGTCGCCGAAATCGATCGTCGCGGTGTGGACATCGAGCGTACCGGCATCGACGAACGGAATCTCCAGCTCGAACGCCGAACCTTCCACCGGGGCCGGCAACTCGAATCCATCCGCGATCACCGGAGCGACGTTCGCAACGACGATATCGAATTCGAACAGACTCGATGCGGAACCATCGCTGACCCGCACCGCCACGGTGTAGGTACCGTCGTCGGCGTAGGCGTGGGAACCCTTCAGCGTGCCGTACGAGCCGGGCGCCTGACCGCCGTATCCGCCCTCCTGGTCGTCGCCGCCGCGGTACACCGCGAGATCGAAGTCGGCGGGCTGTTCGCCGGTGCCGTCACCCCAGTCGACGGTGACGATGAAATCATCGTCGGTGCTGC
>JAHCKV010000265.1 GCA_026125595.1 Burkholderiales bacterium
CACGTCGAGCGTGACGTCGCGCAGTGCTTCGTGGCCGCCGGGGTAGCGTTTGCCGATGTGTGAAAACGCGAGCAGCGCGGACATGGCGGTCAGTCGAACAGCGCGTCGACGAAGGCGCCGGCGTCGAACGGACGGAGATCTTCGAGACTCTCGCCGATGCCGATGAAGCGCACCGGCACCGGCCGTTCCCGCGCGATGGCCGCGACGACGCCACCTTTCGCGGTGCCGTCCAGCTTGGTCAGGATCAGTCCGGTCAGTCCGATGGCGTCGTCGAACGCCTTGACCTGCGCGACGGCGTTCTGGCCGGTGTTGGCGTCCAGCACCAGCAGGACCTCGTGCGGCGCGCCCGGCAACGCCTTGCCGATCACGCGCTTGACCTTGCGCAGTTCTTCCATCAGGTGCAGCTGCGTCGGCAGCCGGCCGGCGGTGTCGGCCAGCACGATGTCGAGCCGCTTCGCCTGCGCCGACTGGATCGCGTCGAAGATGACCGCGCCGGGATCTCCCCCTTCCTGTGCAACGACGGTCACGTTGTTGCGGGCGCCCCATTCGGCGAGTTGCTCACGGGCTGCGGCGCGGAACGTGTCGCCGGCCGCGAGCAGGAGCGACTGGCCATCGGCTTGGAAACGGTGGGCGAGCTTGCCGATCGACGTGGTCTTGCCGGCGCCGTTGACGCCGGCCATCACGATCACGAACGGTCGTTCGGTGCCGATCACCAGCGGCTTTTCCAGCGGTGCCAGCAGATCGCGCAGCGCGGCCTTGAGCTGATCCCGGACCTGCGCGGGTTCCTGTGCCCTGGCCTGTCGCGATCTCGAGCGCGTCTCGGCGATCAGATGCTGGGTCGCCGCGACGCCGACATCGCACGAGACGAGAATCGTCTCCAGCTCTTCGTAGAACGCATCGTCGACGGTGCCACCGGCGCTGAACAGCTGCGTCAGTTGGCCGCCCAGCTTGGCCCGCGTGGCCGACAGGCCATCGCGCAGTCGCGACATCCACGAGCGCTTCTCGGGCGCTTCGCCCTTGTCGTCGTCGCGGGGCGAACCCTTCAGGAAACCAAGCATGGTGTAAGGTTGTCAGAGCGTCGCGGTATCGGGCCCCTTGCGACGCACGTGGATGCAACATGCGGCGGGCCCGGAGCCCGGATTCTAGTCTAGTCACCTCGCCCGGACACCATGCTCGTCCCTTGCACCCGATTCATCGCCTGCGGCCTCACGGTCGCGTGGGCGGCAGCGGCACCCCTGTTCGCAGTCGCTGCACAGGGAGATACCCATGAACACACGCTGGCCAACGGCATGCAGGTGATCGTGATGGAAGATCACCGGGCGCCGACCGTCGCGTCCATCGTCTGGTATCGCTCCGGCAGCATGGACGAGATTTCCGGCCGTACCGGCGTCGCCCATGTGCTCGAGCACATGATGTTCAAGGGGACGGCGCGCCATCCGGCCGACACGTTCTCCAAGACGATCGCGGCCGCCGGCGGCCGCGACAACGCGTTCACGAACCGCGACTACACCGGCTACTTCCAGCAGCTCGAGAAATCGAAACTGCCGCTCGCACTGTCGCTCGAAGCCGATCGCATGCAGAACCTGACGCTGTCGGCCGACGAGTTCGCGAAGGAGATCCGGGTCGTGATGGAAGAGCGACGCATGCGCACCGACGACCAGCCGCGCGCGCTGCTGTACGAACAGATGATGGCGGTCGCGTATACGGGATCGTCGTACAAGTGGCCGATCGTCGGCTGGATGAACGACCTCGAGAACATGACGGTCGACGATGCCCGCGACTGGTACCGCACCTGGTATACGCCCAACAACGCGACGCTCGTCGTGGTCGGCGACGTGCTGCCCGACGAAGTGTTCGCGATGGCCGAGCAGCATTTCGGCCCGATTCCGGCGCGTTCGCTGCCTCAGCGCAAGCCGCAGCTCGAACCGCCCCAGCGCGGCATGAAGCGGTTGACGGTCAAGGGTCCCGGCGAGCTGCCTTACCTGTTGATGGGGTGGCATGCACCCGTGATCCGCGACGTGGAGAACGACTGGGAACCCTACGCGCTGGCGGTGCTGGTGGGCGTGCTCGACGGCAGCGACGCCGCGCGGCTGGACCGGATCCTGGTCCGCGAGAAGCGCATTGCGATCAACTCCGGTGCGAGTTTCGCCACGGTGAGCCGCGGTCCGGGCATGTGGTTTCTCGATGGCACGCCGGCACCCGGCAAGACGGTGGCGGAACTCGAATCCGCGCTGCGGACCGAGATCGAGCGGATCGCGCGCGACGGCGTCGAAGCCGACGAACTGCAGCGCGTGAAGTCCCAGGTCATCGCCAGCCAAGTGTTCCAGCGCGATTCGATCTTCTTCCAGGCGCGGCAGATCGGCGTGCTGCACATCGCCGGCATTCCGTACACGTCGCCCGAGGTCCAGGTGCGCCGGCTGCGCGAAGTCACGTCGGAACAGGTGCAGGCGGTGGTGCGACGCTATCTGGTGGACGACAATCTCACCGTCGCGGTGCTGGAGCCCCAGGCCCTCCTGCAATCTGCACCGGCGGCATCGGAGCTTTCACAATGACTGCGTCGTGGATGCATCGGGCAATTCGAGTCGTCGCACTGGTCGGCGCGCTGTCGGCGACGGTGGCCCACGCCACGCTGCCGATCGAAGAGTGGCACCTACCCAACGGCGCGCGCGTGCTGTTCGTCGAGAACCGCGCGTTGCCGATGGTGGATGTCAGCGTCGATTTTCCTGCGGGCTATGGCCGCGAGCCGGCCGGTCGATCCGGCGTGGCATCGATGACGCTGTCGATGCTGCGGCTCGGTGCCGGCGGACTCGCCGAATCGGACATCGCCGCGCGACTGGCGGATACCGGCGGGCAGATGAGCACCCGGTTCGACGCCGATCGCGGTGGCTATCAGTTGCGGACGTTGTCCAGCCTGCCGGAGCGCGATGTCACGGTGGATCTGCTGGCCCGCGTGATCGAGCGGCCGGCGTTTCCGGCCGACGTGCTGGATCGCGAGAAGTCCCGCCTGCTCGCGGGCATCCGCGAGGCCGACACGAAGCCCGAGTCCATCGCCGAGCGGGCGTTCGCAAAAGCGCTGTACGGAAACCATCCCTACGGCCGCCGTTCGTCCGGCGAACTCGACACCGTGGCGACGCTCGGCGTCGACGATCTGCGGCGGTTCTATGCGACCCATTACCGTTCCGACTACGCCGTGGTGGCAATCATCGGTGATCTCTCTCGCGCCGAAGCGGATGCGATGGCCCACCAGCTGACCGATGATCTGCCGCGCGCCGAGGCGCCGCTGCCGCCATTGCCACCGGTGCCGCCGCTGGCCGTCGCGCAGGAGCGGCACGTGGCGCATCCGGCTTCGCAGTCGCATATTCTGGTGGGGCAGCCGGGCATGCAACGCCGCGATCCGGACTACTTCGCGCTGTTCGTCGGCAACTACATGCTGGGCGGGGGCGGTTTCTCGTCGCGACTGGTCGATGAAGTCCGGCAGAAACGCGGGCTGGCCTACAGTTCGTACAGTTACTTCGTCACCTACGAACGGCAGGGGCCGTTCCAGATGAGTCTGCAGACGAAGAAGAATCAGGCGGGAGAAGCCCTCGCCGTCGTGCGCGAGACGCTGCGTCGCTATGTCGAAGAAGGACCGTCCCAGCAGGAGCTCGATGCCGCGAAGCAGAATCTGATCGGCGGATTTCCGCTACGCATCGACAGCAACCGCAAGATCCACGACTACCTCGGCATCATCGGGTTCTACGATCTGCCGCTCGACTACCTCGATCGCTTCGTCGACAACGTACAGGCCGTCACGCTCGAACAGGTCCGGGAGGCCTTCCACCGGCGCATTCAGCTCGATCGCATGGTGACCGTCGTGGTCGGCCCGGAACCGGAGCCGCTGACGCAGTGACGGCCGGCAAAGGTGGGGGACGCTCCGGCGCAGCCAACCGCGTCCGCATCATCGGCGGCGTCCATCGCAGCCGGATGCTGACCTTTCCGCCGCGCGAAGGATTGCGCCCATCGCCTGATCGGGTCCGCGAAACCCTGTTCAACTGGCTCGGTCAGGATCTCACCGGGTTGTGCTGCCTCGATCTGTTCGCCGGTAGCGGCGCGCTCGGATTCGAGGCGGCGTCGCGGGGTGCGCGAACCGTGGTGATGGTCGAGCGCGATCCGCAGATCGCAGCGGCGCTGCGCGACAATGCCGCGCGGTTGCCGACGCCCGAGGCGGAGATCGTCGCGGGCGATGCGCTAGAATTCCTGCGCCGCGATCGACGGGTCCACGATGTGGTGTTCCTGGATCCGCCTTTCGCAACTGCGGATCATCCGAAGTTGCTCGCGGCACTGGACGGCCGGCTGGCGGTCGGCGCCCGGGTGTACGTGGAGTCTCCGCGTATGCTCGATCTGCCGCCGGGATGGTCCCTGGTGCGCCGGCTCACTGCCGGTCACGTGCATGCCCACCTGATACGACCCGATGACGATGAAAAGCGCGGTGTACCCGGGGACGTTCGACCCCATCACCCGCGGCCATGAAGATCTCGTGCGCCGCGCCGCCAACCTGTTCGAGAACGTCGTGGTCGCCATTGCCGCGAGCCGGGCGAAGAACCCGTTCTTCACGCTCGAGGAGCGCGTCGAGATGGCCCGGGAAGTCCTGGCACCCTATCCGAACGTCAAGGTGCTCGGGTTCTCCGGCCTGCTGATGAATTTCCTGAAGGAAGTGGATTCGAAGTGCATCCTGCGCGGCCTGCGCGCGGTGTCCGACTTCGAATATGAATTCCAGATGGCCGGCATGAACCGCAATCTGTACCCCGACGTCGAAACCTTGTTCCTGACGCCGTCGGAGCAATATCAGTTCATATCCGCGACGATGGTGCGCGAAATCGCGACGTTGGGTGGCGACGTATCACCGTTCGTTCATCCGAAGCTGCTCGACCGGCTGCGGGCGAAGGCGCAGGTCTGAAGGAAACGGCTCGATGGCACTTCTCATCACCGACGAATGCATCAATTGCGACGTGTGCGAGCCCGAGTGCCCGAACGATGCGATCTCCATGGGCGAGATGATCTATGGGATCGAGCCGGCCCGTTGCACGGAGTGCGTCGGGCATTTCGATCGACCGCAGTGCCAGGAGGTGTGTCCGGTCGATTGCATCCTCGTGCATCCGGAACACGGTGAAACGCGCGAACAATTGCAGCGCAAGTACGAAGCGCTGGAGCAGGCCAAGGCCGAAGTGATCGCGCTCTGAGCGGTTTCAGCGCCGCTGGCATTCGGGGCAGTAGTACGTCGCACGCTGCCCTTGCCGGATGAGTTTCACGGACTGTCCGCATCGAGTGCACGGCAGCCCGGCGCGGTCATACACCGCCGAGCGGGTCT
>JAHCKV010000266.1 GCA_026125595.1 Burkholderiales bacterium
CCAGCCTCGAAGCGCTGGCGAAATTGAAGGGCGTCGTCAAACCCGACGGCACCGTGACGGCCGGCAACGCGTCCGGTGTCAACGATGGCGCGTGCGCACTGATCATCGCCAGTGAAGCCGCCGCGAAACGCCACGGCCTGACGCCGCTCGCCCGGTTTGTCGGCGTCGCGACCGCGGGTTGCGCGCCGCGCATCATGGGCATCGGCCCGGTGCCGGCCACGCAGAAACTGCTGACACGCACCGGTATGACGATGCAGCAACTGGATGTCATCGAACTGAACGAAGCGTTCGCGGCGCAGGGGCTGGCCGTGCTGCGCGAACTGGGCGTGGCGGACGACGATCCGCGCGTGAATCCGAACGGCGGCGCCATCGCACTCGGGCATCCGCTCGGCATGAGCGGCGCGCGCCTGACCACGACCGCGGTGCACGAACTGCAGACGCGGCAGTTGCGCTACGCGTTGGCCACGATGTGCATCGGCGTCGGGCAGGGCATCGCTGCAATCTTCGAACGGGTCTGATCGTCATGCCCTACTTCGCGCTGTTCGGTACCGACAAACCCGGCATGCTCGACGTGCGCCTCGCGACGCGGCCGTCGCATCGCGCGTATCTGCACGATCCGACCGCACACGACGTCAAGGTGCTGCATGGCGGCCCGACTGCCGCCGACGACGGCGTCACGATGAACGGTTCGCTGCTGGTGGTCGAAGCCGAGAGCCTCGACGCGGTGCGCCGTTTCGCCGCCGGCGACCCGTATGCCAAGGCCGGGATCTTCGAACGCATGGAGATCCGCCCGTGGCTATGGGCGACCGGCCGGCCGGCGCCGTGAGCACAGCGCACGCGGCACTCGCCATGGAACGGCGCCCGCACCACGGCGACGGAACAATCGCCAGGAAGTCCGTCGCCGCGTTCTTGTCGACGCGACGGCGGCTTCGTCGCCGCCGTCGCTGAGTCGATCAGCGCGCGGGCGGATCGGGCACGAAGCGCGCCGGGAACGGCTGCGGCTTCGGGTTCGGCATCGGTGGCGGAATCACGCCGCGCGCCACGAGGTTCGCATGGCTGTCGTACCAGATCGCGATCACTTCGTTCGGCTGATCGGACTCGCGCTCGAAACTGGTGTAGCGCACCGGCGAAGTCTCGATGCGGCCGTGGCCGGTGCCGAGACTCTTCTGCGGCTGCGATTCGGCGCGACGCGATTCCGACGCACCCGACGCAGGCGCCGCCGGTGCGGCATCGGCACGGGCACTGGAACGCTCGGACTCGCGCGGCGCTTCCGAAGACGGTGCATAGCGCCGGTCTTCCAGAATCGGCGCCGGCAGCGGCTCGACCTTTCGCCGGAACACGGCGACACCGATGACACCGACGTTGTCCGGCCGGCCCGTACGCGCCGCGTAGGAGTTTTCGAGGGCGGTGAACGTGAAGGCCGCCACCTTCGTCATGTCCTTGCGCCAGCCGCGGATCGCGAACTGCGTTCCCGGTGACAGCACGTAACCCGTCTGCGCCGGGTTGGCCGTCTCGCCGGACACCACGTTCACACCATCCACCGACGTCACGGCCAGCACATCGCCACCGGACTGGTTGCGCAACCGGATCTCGTAGTGCGCTCCGGGTCGACCGGCGACATACCAGCGACCGTCCGTGAAGTAGAGCGGCAATGTCTGCCCGGTGGAACGGTCGACGACGGTGACGTCGGTCAGATCGCCGATGGCGAATGCCGGCAGCGTGGAGAACAGCAGTGCGGCCGCGACGGCCAGACGACTCGGTTTCATGACGTGCTCCTGATGGATTGGGGAACGGGCACGGATGAAACGGCGCACGGCACCGAATGGGGTTAGCCCATGACGTCCTCGTCAGAACAGATCGAAATTGCCGGCCATCACCTGATCGAACCGTCCGGTACGCCACCCGCGGACGGAATCACGGATCAGCGGCGACGGCTCGCTGCGATAGCGGCGCACGACGGACGGTGTCGTGACCGGCTCGGCGCCGAAGCACGCCTTCGCCTGATCCAGTATCGACTGCGTGCCGGACCGCGGCCGCACCGGCTGCGGCACCACACGCACCCGCGCCGTGGTGCGGTCGAAGCCACCATTCGCGTCGGGCGTTTCGAAGACGTGCAGGCCGGCCTCGGGACCGAGGATGCCGTGCACGCCAAATCCGCCATGGGCCTGGATCACGGATCGCACCGCGACATCGGACAACACCTGGAACCGCATGCCGCGCGCCTGCGCCCATCGCGCGTACATGCCGCCGAGCTTTCGCACCCACGCGTCGGGATCGCCGGCGGTCGAATCCGCTCCGACAGGCTCGATGGCGATGAACACGTCACCAGCCCGTTCGGCGGCAAGATCGTCGAGTGCATGGCGCAGCAGATGCAGCCGCTCGGCGAGACTGCCCAGCACGGCGGCCGGATACGACCGCTGCGACGGCCGCGGCTCGAGCCGGCGCCGCAGCGATCGGGCCGCTTCCACGCCGGCTTCGACGCGGTCCATCTGCTCGATGCGATCGAGCGTCCCGAATCGCGATTCGTCGCTCCAGAAATCGGCGCGCGACATCGCGGCCAGCAAGGCCGACTTGCGACTCCGCCACGCGTCCGACAGCAGTTCATCGTCGATGGCCTGCAAGCCTTCGGACAACCGGGCGAGATCGTCGTCGCGGTGTCCGTGCTGCAGCACCAGCGCACCCAGGTGCGAACCGTCCACCGGCGTCGAAACCGCCTCGACTGGTGCAGCCGTCGACGCATCCGGATCGACGAATTCCACCTGCACGCCGAGACCGTCGCTGCGCACGAACAGGAACTGATCGCCTTCCGGAAACCGATGTTCGACGATGGTCGTGGCGATCGGGCCCAACACGTACTGCTCGATCGCCCGGCGCAGCGGCCGCGCACCCATGTCGGGCGTGAACCCGCGATCGAGCAGGAACTCGATGGCCGACGCTTCCCACTCCACCGCCCATTCGCGATTGCGGAAGCCGCGCCGCTCCAGCACCGAGCGCAGTTCCTTGCGCAGGATGTCGCGCATGACGGTGCGCGACAGCGGCCGGAACACGACGACGCGGTCGAGCCGATTGACGAACTCGGGTCGGAACGTCGCTGCGATGGACCGCGTGATCTGCGTTTCACTGAACGTGTCGGCACCGCCGGAGAAGCCGAGGCTCTTGCCGCTGTGTTCGGTCGCACCCAGGTTCGACGTCAGGATGATGATGGCGTGACGGAAGTCGGCCAGATTGCCGCGCGCGTCGGTCAGCCTGCCGTCGTCGAAGACCTGCAGGAACAGGTCCCACACGCGCGGGTTTGCCTTTTCGAACTCGTCGAGCAGCACAAGCGAGAACGGCTGCTTGCGGATGCGATGCACCAGCGCCTCGGCGTCGGAGTCTTCGCCACCGTCGCCGACGATGCGACCGATGGCCGACGGATCCTGCAGTTCGCTCATGTCGAGACGGATCATCCGGTCGGCGGAACCGAACAGGAACTCCGCCAGCGTTTTCGCGACCTCGGTCTTGCCGGTGCCGGTCGGTCCCGCGAACAGGAACACGCCCACCGGCCGCCGCGGATCGGTGAGTCCCGCCTTCAGCATCGCGACGCGCTCGACCAGACATTCCACCGCGGCGGGCTGGCCCATCACCTGCGATTCGAACCGCGCGCGCATGGCCGCCACGTCGAGCCCGCTGTCGTCGTCGATCACGTCGCCCGGCAATCCGCTGATCTCGGCCAGCGCCAACACCAGATGCCGATGCGTGACTTCCGTCGCACCGCCGCCGGTTCCCGCTGCCAATGCCCGGGCGCGCTGCACGAGTTCGAGCAGGCCACCCGGTTGCGCGTTGTGCCCAAGGTAGTGGCGGGACAGATCGAGCGCTTCGGCCAGCACCGCATGCGGAACATCCGGCCGGCCCGGCGCGATCGTCGCGGCCACGACCGTCCGCGCCAGTTGCAATGCCTCGGGCGGCGCCAGCGGTTCGATCTGCACCGCCTTGAATGCCGTGCGCATGCGCGGACGCTGGGCTAGCAGTTTCTCCAGGGCGCGCGGCGTGGTTTCACCGACGATGCACAACCGGCCCGCATCGACCATCGGCAGCACCATGTCGAGCAGACTCACGGGGCTGTATCGATGGCGGCCGGCGTAGTGCATTTCGTGGGCCCGCGGTACGTACCAGAGCACGCGCCGCCGCACATCGAGCGCCGCGAACATCTGTCGCAGCCGCCCCTCCAGTTCGCCCATGTAGGTCTGCCCCGCCTGCACGTCGGCGGCGGAAGCGTCGAACACCACCCAGCCCTTCGGTGCAAGGCGACGGGCGAGCAACTGCATGAACGCCGTCTTGCCCACGCCGGATTCACCGACCAGCAGGAACGAGCCGGGCGTGTTCTGCAGCACCGCGGCCTCCGCGGCGTCGAGCCCTTCCCGGATGGCTTCATGTTCGACAATGCCGTCGTCGCCCGCTTCGGTCGGCATCAACCGGCCGACCGATTGCAGGAACGGCACATCGACACGGGTCTGCTCCCATTCGTCGAGCTGCCCGTTGAAGCGGGCGGACAGCGGCTCGGCCAGCCGCGCGAGAATCGCCCGCACGGCCGCCAGATCGGGATTCACGTCACCGAACGCCGCTGCCAGATCGGGGACCTCGCCCGCTTCCAGCCGATGCGCGATGAACGCGTCGAGCACGCCGGGCAGCAGTGGATTGCGCGGCCACCATTCGGCCGCCCGCAGCAGGATCCGCCAGATGACCGGCGTCCGGACGTGGGCCGCTACCGCCTGCAGCACGTAGTAGAGCACCCAGACCGACAGGGATCCGGTGTTGCCGATCAGCTTCGGCATCACCGCGGCACCGTCGGGGCGCCGTGCGATCGCCGCTGCCGCCATCGTCGCCAGTTCGCCGGACGGGCCGATGACGTAGTCGGTGACGACCGGCAGCGGCGCCTCCGGCGCGGCCATCAGTTCGACACCGCGCTGGAATGCAGCGTCCGACTGCAGATCGCGCGGGTGGGCGGAGGCTTCGTATGCCGGCTTCATCGCTTCCACGCATTCGGCCGGCGTGTTCAACGCGGGCGGATCCGCGGGCACCGGTTCCGGCGCCGCCGCGGGAGGGTCCGCCGGCGCCGCTTCGCCCCGCTTGCGCCGCCACAGCCACACCGCCACGCCCGCAATGATGAGCAGCGTCAGCAGCCCACTGGTCAGATCCGTCATGCCTGCTTCTCCCCGATCGAGCCCGGATGTTAGGGAACCTGCGGGCAGTTCGGTGAGACGTTTGTCATGGCCGGTTTGCCGACGCGGGCCCCGTGGTCTTGCCGGAGCCCTGGGCTAGAATCCCGGCCCCTTACGGATTTTCTGGAGAG
>JAHCKV010000267.1 GCA_026125595.1 Burkholderiales bacterium
ATCAGATCGATGTCGGCGACGGATAGTCCGGCCGCTTCGATCGCACGCCGGGATGCACGGAACGCGAGATCGCTCGCGTGCTCGCCAGCCGCCGCGATATGCCGCTGGCGGATGCCGGTGCGCGACGAAATCCACTCGTCCGACGTGTCGACGAACGTCGCCAGCTCGGCATTGGTCATCACCTTTTCCGGCAGATACGAACCGGTACCCGAGATCCGCGCGAACGTCACGTGGATGCTCCCACCTGCAGCGCTTCGATTCGCGCGGCGATCACATCCGTCAGATTGCCACGGGCTTCCTCGTAGGCTCGACTGATCGCCTGTCCGAACGAGAATTCATCGGCCGAACCGTGACTCTTGACGACGATGCCGCGCAGTCCCAGCAGACTCGCGCCGTTGTAGCGGCGCGGATCGACCCGACGCTTGAAACCGTTGAGCACCGGCATCGCGAACAGGGCCAGCACCCGCGTGAAAGGAGTACGCGTGAACTCCTCGCGCAGATAGCTCGCGAGCATGCGAGCGAGACCTTCGGACGTCTTCAACGCAACGTTGCCGACGAAACCGTCGCAGACGATGACGTCCGTGGTGCCCTTATAGATGTCGTCGCCTTCGACATTGCCGTGAAAGTTGAGTCCGCTCGCCTTGAGCAGCTCGGCAGCTTCCTTGACCACGTCGTTGCCCTTCATGTCTTCTTCGCCGATGTTGAGCAACCCGACCGAGGGGCGATCGTTGCGGTACAACGCACCGGATAGTGCGGTGCCCATGACGGCGAACTGCAGCAGATGTTCCGCCGTGCAGTTCACGTTTGCCCCGAGATCCAGCATCAACGTCTGACCACGCAGCGTCGGCAATGTGGAGGCGATGGCGGGCCGTTCGATGCCGGGCGCGGTCTTCAGGACGAAGCGTGCCATGGCCATCAGCGCGCCGGTGTTGCCGGCACTGACGGAACAATCCGCCTCGCCGGCCTTGATCATGTCGATCGACACCCGCATCGACGAGTTGCGTTTGCCACGCAGTGCACTGGCGGGTGCTTCGTCCATCGCGACGACTTCCGTCGCGCCGCGCACGACAATGCCGGCACGGGTCGCCGCGCGGCGCTTGCGCAACTCATCACGGATCTCGGATTCGATGCCGACGAGAATCATCTCGACATCGCGGTGGGCCGCTGCAAATGCGAGCGCCGCCGGCACCGTCACGCGCGGACCATGATCACCGCCCATGCAGTCGATCGCGATACGGACCGTCATGGGCGTGACGAGACCTGCCCCGCGACATCACGCACCGGACGGAGACGGATCGTGACGTTCATGGGCAGCGAAGCCGGACGGGACGTCGAACCGACGTCCGTCTGGAGAAGCTCGCCATCGGGAGCAAGCCTCTATCGGATCGGGAGGGTTGCGGACGACGATTCGTCCGCGCCAGGACCGGTCAGTCGCCCTTGGTCTTGACGACCTTGCGCCCGCGGTAGAAACCGCTCGGGCTGATGTGATGCCGCAGGTGGGTCTCGCCGGTCGTCGGCTCCACCGCCAGCGGCGGATTGGTCAGGAAGTCGTGCGAACGGTGCATGCCGCGCTTCGACGGGGATTTCTTGTTCTGCTGGACTGCCATCTGGATCTCTCCTGGGTTTTCACGCGGCGCTCCGGCGCCGCTTTCGTTCAGTGCTTGTCGAGGGCATCGATCAATCGCAGGCCGATCGGACCGATGGTTTCCACCGTGCCGACAACCGGCCGGCACGACACGTCGTCGTGCACCGGCACCATCGGCAGGCTCAACAGCACCTCGTCTTCCACGGCGGCAGACAGCTCCAGCCGCTCGTGATCCGGCAGAAAATCCGCCTCGTCTTCTTCATCCGCAATGTCGCCGAGGCTGGCCTGGGGCACGAACACCAGTTCGCGCTCCGAAGCCACCCGCACCGGCAAGAATCCCAGGCAACGCTGGCAGGCCAGTACAAACTCGGCCTCGACCCGCACGCGCAACGCCGGCCGATCATCCTGACGCCGCACCCGCCCCTCGATCCGGTACCGGATACCGCCTTCCCCGGGGTCACCCCCGGCTTCCCGCACGGCATCGACGACGCGCGGGAATGCATTCACCCCATGCTCTTCGTCGACGACCTGACCGGATTTCGCAAACTCTACCGGGTCGATGCTGGCGGCAGCGGACATAAGCCGCGCATAATAGTTTTCTTTCCCTTATGTGTCAAAAGCATAGATGCCCCAAACCGCCACGGCCCGGTTGATTCTCGCGTCCACGTCGGCCTATCGAAAAGAACTGTTGTCCCGACTGCGGCTGGATTTCGAAACGATCTCCCCCGGAGTGGACGAGACCGAAGCGCCCGGAGTCTCACCGGACGCCACCGCGCTACGGCTGGCCCGTGAGAAAGCCAGGGCCGGTGCCCGCCAGCGGCCCGGCAGCATCGTGATCGGTTCGGATCAGGTAGCCGACTGCAACGGCTTGCGACTCGACAAACCCGGCACACGCGACAACGCGATCCGGCAATTGTCGGCGGTCTCCGGACAATCCGTCGTGTTTCACACGGCGTTGTGTGTCGTCGCCGAAACGGGGCGCGAGCATACGGCCGTCGTGCCGACCGCCGTCCGGTTCCGGTCGCTGACGCAAGACCGGATCGAGCGCTACGTCGATATCGAACAACCGTTCGACTGCGCCGGCAGCGCCAAGGCCGAAGGCCTGGGCATCGCCTTGATCGCCTCGATCGAAGGTCCGGACCCGACGGCGCTGATCGGCCTGCCGCTGATCGCGCTGACCGGCATCCTGACGGATCTCGGGATCGACGTGCCATGACCGCGCCGTCGGAATCCGGCGGGCGGACCGGAACGCTCTACCTGGTTCCGGTGCCCTTGGGCGACGTGGATCCGACCGAGGTTCTCCCGACCACGACGCTGAAGACAGCAGCGGCGCTCGTGGACTTCATCGCCGAAAACCCGCGGACCGCGCGCCGCTTCCTGACCCGATTCCCGCTCGCCGCGCCGATCCAGTCGATCCGCTTCGAAGAGCTGAACGAGCACACGGCGGCGGCCGCATTGCGCGGACTGCTGACGCCGTTGCTGCAAGGGCGCGATGTCGGCCTCGTGTCCGAAGCCGGTTGTCCGGCGGTCGCCGATCCGGGATCGGCTCTGGTCGCGCTGGCGCACCGACACGGCATTCGGGTCGTGCCGCTCGTGGGCCCGAACGCACCGCTGCTGGCCCTCATGGCGTCCGGCATGAACGGCAACGCATTCCGGTTCCATGGGTATCTGCCCGCGGAATCCCAGGCGCGAAGCCGCCGCATTCGCGAGATCGAGGCCGATTCGGCCCGCGACGGCGCGGCGCAGGCCTTCATCGAAACGCCCTACCGTGGTGACGCGCTGCTGGACGCCTTGCTCGCGAACAGCAGACCGGACACTGCGATCGGCGTCGCGATCGATCTGACGCTGCCGACCGAAGAAGTCGTCGTGCGTCCGGCCGCCGACTGGAAGGACGCCCGTCGGCCCGCCCTAGCCAAGCGGCCCGCCGTGTTTCTGCTGCAGGCCGGCTCGATGCCCGCTACCGCAGCTTCACGGACGAAGCGCCCCCGATCTTGACCAGCGTTTCCGCCATGGCCGCGCCGAACCGCTTAGCGAAGCGTTCAGCGAGGTTCTCGCGCGGCGTGAAGTCGACCAGTTCCTCGACCTTGACGATTTCCCGTGCCACGTAGGCGGTGTCGCCCAGCGCATCGGCCAGGCCCAGTTCGATGCTGCGCTCGCCGGTCCAGAAAAGTCCGCTGAAGATTTCGGGCGCTTCCTTCAGCCGTGAGCCACGACCTTCCTTGACCACGTCGATGAACTGCTGGTGAATCTCGCCGAGCATCTGGTGCGCGAACTCCCGCTGCTTGGCATCCATCGGCGAAAACGGATCGAGGAAACCCTTGTTTTCGCCAGCGGTCAGCAGCCGCCGTTCGACGCCCAGTTTCTCCATCGTCCCGGTGAATCCGAAACCGTCCATCAACACGCCGATCGACCCGACCAGACTGCCGCGACTGACGAAGATCTTGTCGGCCGCCGCAGCGACGTAGTAGCCACCCGACGCGCACATGTCGTCGACGACGGCATACAGCGGCACATCCGGATGCGCCGCTCGCAATCGGCGGATCTCCGAGTTGATCTGATGGGCCTGGACCGGACTGCCGCCCGGGCTGTTGATGCGCAGGATCACGGCCTGCGTGTTCTTGTCCTCGAACGCATCCTGCAGACCGGCGTTGATGTTGTCGGCGCTGGCGAACGCCTCCGCGTCGATCACGCCGTTCAACTGCACCAACGCCGTGTGCTTGCCACCGGAGCGTCCGGAATCGCGGGAGCCAACCCAGCCGAACGCGACGAACAGCACCACGAACAAATACAGGAAGCCCAGACTCTTGAAGAAGATCCCCCAGCGTCGCGAACGGCGCTGCTCGGTCAGTGCCGACTCGGCGAGACGCCGCAGCACGTCGCGCTCCCAGGGTTCAACTCGCGTGTCTGGGGATTGCTGCAGATCATTGTCGGCCATGGTCGAACTCGTCTTCGAGGAGATAGATGGCGCCGTCGCGCTCCCGGATCGGAAGCTTCACCAAGGTGGCGCCCTTGCAGGGGCCACGGATGCAGCGCCCCGTGTCGGGAAGATACGTGGCGCCGTGGGTGGCACAGATCAAGTATAGGCCGGTGATATCGAAGAACGCCCCTTCCTGCCAGTCGAGCTCGATCGGGACGTGGGCGCAGCGATTCAGGTATCCGTGGACCGTGCCGTCGTAGCGTACCGCGAAGGCGGACGCCGGCTCGCCGTGGCGCTGCACCTCGAAGCGCACCCCCGGACCACCTTCCTCCAGCGACGCACTGCTGCAGATCAGCCGTTCCGTTCCAGCCATTGCCACAGTTCCGCCGGGGTATGGACGCTCGCCAGCGGCGCTGCCGCTGCGAGCTTTGCTGCGTCGTGGGCACCGTAGGTCACGGCGAGTCCGTCGACGCCGGCGGCTTTCGCCATCTCCAGATCGTGGGTGGTGTCGCCGATCATCAACGCGGCATCCCGTCCCACGCCGAAGGTGTCGAGCAGGATTTCGAGCATTTCCGGATGGGGTTTCGGAAAGCCCTCATCGCCGCAGCGAGTCCCGTGGAACAGCGGGCCCAACCCGGTCGTCTCCAGGATTTGATCCAGGCCACGCCGGCTCTTGCCGGTGGCCACGGCCAGCAGATGGCCGCGCGCCATCAGCGATTCGAGGCCGGGACGAACCCCGTCGAACAACACGACAGCCTCCTCGCCCGCGAAATAGTGATGCCGATAGCGTTCGATCACCCGGGGATAGTCGTCGCTCTTCAG
>JAHCKV010000268.1 GCA_026125595.1 Burkholderiales bacterium
GCTCGACCAGCTCGGCGCAGCGCTGTCGGCCGGCAGCGGCAACATCGGCGGCGGCACGATCCGGCGCGGTGACGAAGGACTGGTGGTGCGTTCGCTCGGGTTGTATCGAACCCTCGACGACATCGGCCGGGTCGTGGTCACGGCGCGCAACGGCAGTCCGGTCCTGGTATCCGATGTGGCGCGTGTCGAAGAGGGGGCTCGACCCCGTTCCGGAATCATCGCCTACGACGAGCAGGATTCGGTCGTGCAGGGCATCGTGCAGATGACCAAGGGTCAGAACGCGAGCGCCGTGGTCGCGAACCTGAAACAGGCGATGGCGGACCTGAGCGCGCGGCTGCCCGAAGGCGTGCGCCTCGTGCCCTACTACGATCGTACGGAACTGGTGCGGCACACGGTGCATACCGTGACGGAGAACCTCGCGGTCGGGGCTGCGCTCGTGGTCGGCATCCTGTTGGTGTTTCTGCGCGACTGGCGCGCGGCAGCCATCGTGGCGTGCGTGATTCCGTTGTCGCTGCTGGCGGCATTCCTGCTGATGAACCTGCGTGGCGTTTCGGCCAATCTGATTTCGCTGGGATCGGTCGATTTCGGCATCATCGTCGACAGCGCGGTGGTGCTGGTCGAGGCGCTGATGGTGAAGCTCGCGCTGGCGAAGCGCGATGCGCCGCTCCAGGCGGCGACACTCGGTTCGCGCATCCATGTGCTGCGCGCCACGGTCCGGTCGATGGCCGGGCCGATCCTGTTCTCGAAAGCCATCATCATCCTGGCGTTCCTGCCGATCTTCACGTTCCAGCGCGTCGAGGGCAAGATCTTCTCGCCGATGGCCTACACGCTGTCGTTCGCGCTGGCCGGCGCCATCGTGCTGACGCTCACACTGGTGCCGACATTGTTGTCGTATGCGGTACGGGCCGGCGATCTGTCGGAGCGCCACAGCGCGTGGATGCAGCGCATGCGGCAAGCCTATCGCCGTTTGCTGCTCGTCGCGCGCCCGCGTCGCAATCTCGTGATCGGCCTCGCGGTGGCGGCGCTGCTGCTGGCGGGCGTCGGTGCGACGCGACTCGGCAGCGAGTTCCTGCCCAAGCTCGACGAAGGCAACCTGTGGCTCACGATCACGCTGCCGCCGTCGACGGCGCTGGACAAGACCAAGGAGGTGGAACGGACGGTGCGCGGCATCCTGCGCAGCTATCCGGAGGTCGGCCACATCGTGAGCCATGTGGGGCGCCCCGATGATGGCACCGATCCGAAGGGCCCGAACAACATGGAGATCATGGCGGACCTGAAGGCGAAGCCGACCTGGCGTTTCGATTCGAAGGAAGCACTCGTCGCCGACATGGCGCGGAAGATCCGGGCGATGCCGGGCGTGCCGACCAACTTTTCGCAAGTCATCGAAGACAATGTCGAGGAGGCCCTGTCCGGCGTCAAGGGCGAGATCGCCGTCAAGATCGCCGGTCCCGATCTCGATATCCTCGAAGACAAGGCCGAGCAGGTCGCGCGAATTCTCGGCGGAATCGTCGGCAGTACCGACGTTGCCGCGATCCGTGTCGGTGGCGCCGCCGAGCTCGCCGTCACGCTCGATCGCGAGCGGCTCGCCCGGTACGGGCTCAATGTCGGGGACGTCAACCGGACGGTCCAGGTGGCGATGGGCGGCACGGTCGTCGGCACGTTCTACGACGGTGGGCGCAGCTTCGATGTGACGCTGCGGTTCGATCAGCCGTTCCGCGAAGCCGTCGACGATCTGGCAGAGGTGCCGGTGGCACTCCCCGGCAGCACCGCGACGATTCCGCTCGGGGAACTGGCACGGATCGAGGTCCGCCAGGGCGCAGCCCGCATCGCCCGCGAGTCCGGTGAACGCATCGTGGCGGTCAAGGCGAATCTGCTGGGACGCGATCAGGGTACCTTCGTCGCCGAGGCGCAGGCCAAGGTCGCGTCCCAGGTGCGTCTGCCCGCCGGGTACACGATCACGTGGGGCGGACAATTCGAGAATCAGCGCCGCGCGGTCGACCGGCTGAAGGTGATCGTGCCGCTGTCGGTCCTCGGCATTTTCGTGCTGCTGTTCTGGGCGTTCCGATCGGTGCCCAAGGCACTGCTGGTGCTGGCGATGATTCCGTTCACACTCGTGGGCGGCATTGGCGGTCTGGCCGTCGCCGGTCTGCATCTGTCGATCTCGGCGGCCGTGGGATTCATCGCGGTCGCCGGCATCTCGGTCCAGAACGGCGTGATCATGGTGGAGCGGTTCCTCGAGGGCATCCGGCTCGGCGTACCGGTGGGCGAGGCGGTACTGGAAGGGGCGGTGGAGCGGCTGCGTCCGATCCTGATGACGGCTTTGATGGCCGGGCTGGGGCTGTTGCCGGCCGCGCTGTCCCACGGCATCGGTTCGGAAACCCAGCGGCCGTTCGCGGTGGTCATCGTCGGCGGCATCGTGTCTGCGACGTTCTTCACGCTGTTGCTGCTGCCGCTGCTGTTCCCGATGGTGTCAGCCGAGTCGACACCCGGAGGGCGCCATTCCTGATCCGGAACCCAGCAGGGCGGCGTCGCCGCGGCCTTCGACGCTTCACCCGATGCGCCGCCCTTGTCTGCCGATGATGCCCGGTCGTAGGCGCAGCCCCGGATCTTTGCTATTTTCCGTCCCGCCGAGCGCGCTGCGACCTCGCATTTCGGGGAAAAAGGGCGCCGGCATGCAGGCGGGGCGGACCCATGGCATGCGCCGTGCGTGAGATCGCTGTCAATTATTCGACGCCGTTGCCGTTAGCTGAAGTCCAGCCGGTCGCGTGGTGCGGGTTGGCCGGAACAAAGAGGAAACACGATGCGAATCAAGGGTTGCGCCGTACTGATGGCGTTGGTGCTCGCCGTCGGTGCACCGGCGGTCGAAGCCGCACGCAACAAGGGCGAACACAAGACCGGTGGGCCGCTTCGTCTCGAATCCAATGCCGTGATGGTCATCGACCAGGAACACGGCACGCAATTGCTGGCGAAGAACGCGCGGGCGATCTCGCCGATCGCGTCCATCACCAAACTGATGACGGCGGTCGTGGTGCTCGACGCCGAATTGCCGCTCGACGAACCGATCGAGATCACCCGGGACGACGTCGATACCGTCAAAGGTACGCGTTCCCGACTGGCCGTCGGCACCGTGCTGACCCGTGGTGAGATGCTGAAACTCGCGTTGATGGCTTCCGAGAACCGTGCCGCCGCGGCGTTGGGCCGCAACTACCCGGGCGGCATCCAGGGGTTCGTCGATGCAATGAACCGCAAGGCGACCGCGCTCGGCATGCGCGACACCCGGTTCGTCGATTCGACCGGGCTGCATCCGCAGAACGTTTCCACCGCCCAGGACCTGGTCAAGCTGGTCGAGGCCGGCTACTCGCACCAGGTGATCCGCGACTTCACGACCTCCGAATCCCATACCGTCGAAGTCGAGGGTCCGCGCCACTCGCGGCTCGTGGCGTTCAACAATTCCAATCGGCTCGTGCGTTCGAGCAGCTGGGACATCGGTCTGTCGAAGACCGGTTACATCTCCGAAGCCGGCCGCTGCCTCGTGATGCAGGCGAAGATCGCGGCGCGGCCGGTGATCATCGTGATGCTCGATTCGTGGGGCAAGCTGTCCCGCGTCGGTGATGCGAACCGCATCAAGCAGTACGTCGAAGGCGAAATGCAGCGCACTGCCGCGATTCGCCCCGTCGGCACGCCTTCCACCACCCGCTTCTGAGCCGGCCCTCTCCGCCCATCGTCCCCGAGTCGGGGAGGGCGGCGTATCGCGCCGGCGCTATCTCGGCGCTGCTCCTCGCGGCGCCGGTCTCCCATGTCGTCGAATGGGCCCTGCCCGGGCGTTCACGCGCGGTGGCCGTTCCAGCCGAGCGCGCGCGAGATCGCATCGGCTGTTTCCCGCACCCGGGGCCCGCAGTTCCGATCGAGCCGGTTCGATGGCGCCGACACCGATAGTCCGGCAACCAGCCGCCCTTCATCGTCGCGGATGCCGGCGCCGATGCACGACACGCCGTTCTCCGCTTCTTCATTGTCGAACGCGTAGCCGACCTTCCGGATACGCTCCAGTTCCTTGCCGAGGTTCGCCAGATCGCGGATGCTGTTGCGCGTGAATCCCGGCAGACGCGTGCGCACGGCGTAGTCCCGGCAGGCGTCCTCGCCGTCTTCGAGCAGGAAGATCTTGCCCACTGCCGTGACATGCAGCGGGGCATGGGCACCGATCAGGTGCGCGACGCGCATGGACTGCCGGTCCGACACCATGCGTTCCACGTACACCATCTCGTCACCCTGCCGCACGGACAGGTTCACGGTCTCGTGCAATTCGGCATTCAGCGTCTGCATCCACGGCATGGCTTCGGTGCGCAGGTCGATGCGCGCCTTCACGATATGGCCCAGTTCGAGCAGCCGGATGCCGAGCCGGTAGGTGCCCGGCTCGATGCGATCGACGATGCGGTGATCCACCATCACCGAAAGAATCCGGTGCGCGGTCGATGGATGCAGGCCGGTTTCGGCCGCCAGCCGCTTGAGACTGGCCGGTTCCCGCTGGGCCGACAATGCGTCGACGAGGTCCATCATGCGTTCGATCACCTGGATCGACGCTTTCGCGGGAGACTGGGACAAGGGCTGGAATTCTTCGAGGGGCGCCGGACACCCGGATTCTACTGGGCGAGGACGGTCCCGCCAACGGACAAGCCGCGTCCCCGTGAGGGGCTGTGCTATTCTCGCGCCCCTCACGGGAGGTGCGCCGGACTGCACCGTCGATGGCGCAGCAGGGCCTTCCGGGGCGGGCGCCTGTCAGTTGGATACTCGCCATGTCGTCTGCCAAAAAGCCCCGTGTCGGGCTGTTCGTCACCTGTCTCGTGGATCTTGTGCGACCGCGGATCGGATTCTCCGCGTTGCGATTGCTCGAAGCCGCCGGCTGCGAAGTCGTGGTACCCGAAACCCAGACCTGTTGCGGGCAGCCGGCCTACAACTCCGGGGATCGCCAGGCCGCCCAGGCCATTGCCCTCAAAGTGCTGTCCGAGTTCGGCGCCTGCGACTACCTGGTCGCGCCGTCCGGTTCCTGCGGCGGCATGATCAAGGCCCATTTTCCGGAGCTTCTGGAAGATCGCCCCGAAGCCGCCGCCGCGCTGAAACGTCTCACCGAGCGCACCTATGAGCTCACCGACTTCCTGTTGAACGTCATGAAGATCGATCGCGTGCCGGGCCGTTTCGACGGCACCGTCACGTATCACGATTCCTGTTCAGGCTTGCGCGAGATGGGCATCAAGCGTCAGCCGCGCGAGTTGCTGGCCCGGGTACCCGGTCTGGTGCTGAAGGAAATGGAAACGCCCGAGTACTG
>JAHCKV010000269.1 GCA_026125595.1 Burkholderiales bacterium
CCAGCCCAGACGGAGTGCGCCGTGTTGGGATCGATCTCCGCGTTGACGACCGCGCCGGCCGAAACGACGAACGTCAGTTGCATTGCAACATACAAGTGCCCGACCGTGACAGAAATGAACCTGAACCGCCGTGTCACGCCGCCCGCACTTCGCGCAATCGCCATTGATCCTATCGTTTTGTTAGATTTTTTTACAGTTCGTGGAGCCTCGATCGCTGTCAGCTGGTTCCGTCAAATAAACCAGAATCGGCTTAAGGCCAGATTAAGCAACATCCAATCAAATACTTGCCGTCGAAAGCCATCGCCCTCTCCGCCGCGGCCTCGTCGGTTGATGCCTCGACTTTCGCGCGCGTTCAGGGCCGGCACCCAAAGCGGAATCGCTGTCTTCGGCGCTGGACCCCAGCAATGTGCGTGACTCACGCAGGGACTGAGCCCAGCCCGGCGTTGCACAAGCTCGATCCGGGACGAACTCACCCGCTTCCGCGCCGCTCCCCGGCAGTGTCGATCGCTCTTACACATCGACCGTCGGCACCGGACTTGCGTTACCTGCCGCGTCCGTCCGACGGCACGCAAACGCGTGTCGACCTGCGGCAATTCCCCGGATCCGGGCCTTGCGCCCGAACCTGCAATCGGAGCAGCGCGTGAATCGCGGATTCACATTGATCGAACTGGTGGTCGTCATCGTGATTCTCGGAATCCTGAGTGCCATTGCCCTGCCGCGCTTCATCGATCTGTCCCGCGAGGCACGGATCGCGAAGCTGCAAGCCGCACGCGGGGCGGTGGGCAGCGCGGCAGCGCTGGCGAACGCCGCGTCCATCGTGCAGTTCCCCAACGCACCGGACAGCACCATCGCCATGACCGGGTTGCCGGTCACGATGGCGAACCGGTTCCCGACGGGGAACCTCGCCGGCATCGTGGCGGCGGCTCAATTGCAGGGATCGGAGTATTCGATCGTGGTAGGTCCCAGCGGATTCGTTCCAGCCGGTGCAGTGAGCATCCGGCTGACCGGCGGCACCAATTCGACGCAATGTTCGTTCACGTACATTCAGGCGAGCGCTGTCGATGGCTCGTTCTTCCTTTCAGATGTCGATTCACGCGGTTGCTGACACCGTATTCATCAGGAGATTTCCCATGCGCACCCTCTTCTCGACTGCCGCCTTCCTCGCACTGACCACTGCCGTCCAGGCCGCCGAGGTGATCGATTTCGAGGATCTCGAGCTGACGGCGGGCATGGCCCCGGACGGGTACGTTCTGGTGGAGGACGGATATCACGGCTTCGACTGGGGCAGCCCCGCCCCGGGATCAGGAGCGGCGGTCCAGCGCATTGGCGCCGGTGATGGCTGCAGCGTGTTCCCGTTCGCCCACGGCTACTGCTTCGGCAGCGACACCAGCGATGCGCCGGTCAACGTCGTGGGCTTCAACGTGCCGGATGCATTCATTCCCACCAGTGCGATGACCTGGCGCGCCGAAGACCCACTGTTCCCGACGTTCAGCCTGCTGAGTGTCGAACTGGCGTCTTCCATCAACGAACAGAACCTCACGATCCGCGGCTACAGCGCCGTGGCGGCCACGCCGGTCGAGATCATCCTGTTCCTCGACACCAACGAAGAGACCTTCACGTTCGGCGACGACTGGAAATACCTGACCGCCGTCACGTTCACGTCCAGCATGCCCGGCGTACCGTGGGCGATGGACAACTTCACCTATGTGCCATCGACGCCGGTGCCCGAGCCTTCCACCTACCTCCTGCTGGGCCTCGGCCTCGGCCTGCTGGTGTTCGCTTCACGGCGCCAGCGCTGACACCACCGCGGCGGTGGGTCACGCGGCGGCGCCGGTTCGCAGCCATTCTTCGATCACGTCCGCCGCCTCGTCGGCACCGGTCGGCTGCACCGGCGGCTTGACCGGTTCCGCCGCCAGCCGATTCAACGCCGCCTCGAATCGTCCCGACAGAAGATCTTCGCGGGACAACTCGGCACAACGGCCCATCCGCTGCAGCCACGTCACCAACCCCGGCTCTTCCGGCCACTCTCCGCGCGACACATACGACACCGGCACCCCGTTGACCGCGGCTTCCGCGATCGTGCCGTAGCCGGGTTTGGCGATCACCGCGTCGCAACTCGCCATCAGATCCGGATGGCGCAATCCGGTCGCTTCGAGCGGCATCACCGAAGCGTGCCGGCCACGGACGGCGCTCGCCGCAATCACCACCCATTCGCCGAGCACCGGCCACCGCGAAACGTCGATCTCGTAGGGCACGCCACCAAGCGACAATAGGGCCACGCGCCGGCCCGGCGCGATTCCCAACCGTGGCGCGAGATCGTCCAATCGCCGACCGACCCGGGCAATCGGCCCGATGGAACGCACATGGGCCAGCCCTTCCATCGGCATCGACGGACGGGGCGCCAGGAACGTGATCGCGGACGCGTACGCGTCCCGCATCTGGGCCTCGATGTGCGCCGCACCGGGTTCACGGCCGCAGTAGTGCGCGAAGATGTCGGCCCAGTGCAGGCAGCACAACGCAAAGGCCGGAACGCCGGCCCGCCGCGCGGCAGCCAACGACAGGTACGGGATGTTCGCGAGCAACAGCGTCGGCGCAAGTGCCTGCAGTTCCGCCGCTGCGCGATCGACTTGAAGATCCCAATCCGCATGGGCCGCGGCATATCGCTGTGCGCTCGCCGCAACGTCGACGTGCAGCGCATCGCGCATGACCATGCCGAAATCGGCGCCACCCGGCAGATGCCGGAAGGGCACCCGCAGGTGATCCCGCAACACGACCGCAGGCACGCTACTGCGAATCGTGATCTGCAGCAGCGGGATACGCGCCGCCAACCGATGGAGGACCGGCGCGGTCAGCGCCAGATGGCCGAAGCCGTGGGCGGAGATGTCGACGACGAGATGCGGTCCGGCGAGCACGGTGGCAAGTCTACCGTGCGCCACCGCTGCGCACGGCCGTTCAGCGCAGTGTGTCGGAACCCGGACTCGAATGCTGCAAACGGCAGAGGAACATAGTGGCCTGCAGATCGGGCGGCAGGTTGAACTCGGCCCATTCGTGATCGTCCGCGTCGAGCGGTGCGGGGCGATCGGGTTCGGCGTACGGTAGCGGCATGGCGATGGTGTCTTCCGGTATCGGAACACGCCATACGCTACGGCTGTCGGATGAATACCGGATGACCGCGATGTTGCAGTTTCGCGGCAGCGCCCAGCCCGGGCCGCAGTGCACCGACCCGCCGAACCGGCGTATCCTCGCGCCCCCGATGGAGTCAGACCGCCATGAGCACCACGCCCGAAACCCGCCCCGACCTCGCTTCCGATACGCTGCCCGCCCAGGCGATTTCCGGCGAGATCCTCGCCGAGAAGTACGCCAAGGGTCAGGAACAAACCGTGTCGGAGGTGCGGCGCCGTGTCGCGCGCGCGCTCGCCGCCATCGAACCCGAAGAACGCCGTAGCCATTGGGAGCAGCGTTTTCTGGAGGCGCAAGAGCGTGGCTTCGTACCGGCCGGCCGGATCAACTCGGCCGCCGGTACCACGCTCACGGCCACACTGATCAACTGTTTCGTGCAACCGGTGGGCGATTCCATCACCGACATGGTCGACGGCCGTCCGGGCATCTATACCGCGCTGGCCGAGGCTGCCGAAACCATGCGGCGGGGCGGCGGCGTGGGCTACGACTTCTCGGCGATCCGGCCCCAGGGTGCGCTGGTTCGCGGCACGCAGTCGCGCGCCAGCGGCCCGGTGTCGTACATGCGCGTGTTCGATCGTTCGTGCGAGACGGTGGAATCCGCCGGCTCCCGTCGCGGCGCGCAGATGGGTGTGCTGCGCTGTGATCACCCGGACATCGAGACCTTCATCCATGCGAAGGATCAGGGCGATCTGACCAACTTCAACGTATCCGTCGGCATGACGGATGCATTCATGCAGGCCGTGGAGAGCGATGGCGAAGTCGAGCTCGTTCACCGCGCGGAGCCCGCCGCGGATGGCCGCAACAGCGGCGCGTATCTGCGCGACGACGGTCTCTGGGTCTACCGCAAGGTCCGGGCGCGCGACCTGTGGGGCCAGATCATGCGCTCCACCTACGATCACGCCGAACCGGGCATCCTGTTTCTCGATCGCATCAACCGCGACAACAATCTGCACTACTGCGAGACCATCGAGAGCACCAACCCGTGCGGGGAGCAACCGTTGCCGCCGTATGGCTGCTGCGACCTGGGGTCGATCAACCTGACGCGCTTCGTGCGCGAACCGTTCACCACCCGGGCCGCGTTCGATTTCGCCGGTTTCGCGACCGTCGCCGAGACCGCGGTCCGGATGCTCGACAACGTGCTGGATGTGACGCATTGGCCGCTCGAGCAGCAGCGCGAGGAAGCGCGCAGCAAGCGTCGCATCGGTCTCGGCTTCACCGGGCTCGGCGATGCCCTCATCATGCTGGGGCTGCGCTACGACACGGCGGAGGCGCGATCCATGGCGGCACGGATCGCCGAACGCATGCGTGACGCGGCGTACCTGGCTTCGGTGGAACTGGCCAGGGAACGCGGTGCGTTCCCGATGTTCAATGCCGATCTGTATCTGTCGGGCGGCAACTTCGCATCGCGGTTGCCGGCGGAGATCAAGCAGAAGATCCGCAACCATGGCATCCGCAATTCGCACCTGCTGTCGATCGCGCCGACGGGCACCATCAGCCTCGCATTCGCGGACAACGCCTCCAACGGGATCGAGCCGCCGTTCTCGTGGACCTATACGCGCCGCAAGCGCATGGCCGACGGCACCTGGAAGGAATACGCGGTGGAAGACTACGCGTGGCGGCTGTACCGGCACGGTGGCGGCGACGTAACGCAACTGCCCGCACCCTTCGTCACGGCGCTCGAGATTTCCGCCCAGGCCCATCAGGAGATGGTGGCGGCCGTTGCGCCGTTGATCGACACCAGCATTTCCAAGACGGTGAACGTCCCGGAGGACTATCCGTACGCGGACTTCGAAGGGCTGTACGTCGCCGCATGGAAATCGGGGCTCAAGGGACTCGCCACCTATCGGCCGAACAAGGTGCTCGGCGCGGTGCTGTCGGTCGAACCGACGGCGGATCAGAAGCAACCGCAGGACGTTCTGCTGAGCGAAGCGAACCGGCGCCTGACCATCAAGTCGCTGCCTGCACCGGTGCTGTCGTCGCTGCAATGGCCCGGACGACCTTCGCTGCCCGACGGCAACGATGCGTGGACCTACATGATCGAACACCCCGGCGGCGAGTTCGCGCTGTTCGTCGGCCACACCGAAGCCAACGGCCGCGCGTTTCCGTTCGAGGCGTGGGTCAACGGCACCGAGCA
>JAHCKV010000027.1 GCA_026125595.1 Burkholderiales bacterium
ACGCTTCATCGCATCGCTGTTCCGCACCATCGTTGTGGTAGTGGTCTGCGTCGCTGCCGAGCTCGCCATCGGCTTCTCGCTGGCGCTGCTGTTCCTCGACGAATGGCCGTGGAAGCGGGTCGCGGTCAGCATCATCATCCTGCCGATGATGATCGTGCCGGTCGATGCCGCCAACGCGTTCTTTATGCTGTTCAACGAGAACGGTCCGGTCAATCATCTGCTCGGACTGCTGCTGGGGCGATCGGTCCGCTACGGCTGGCTCTCCGATCCGGATCTCGCGATGGTGCCCATCGTGCTGGCTGAGGTCTGGCAGTGGACGCCGCTGATGTTCCTGCTGATTCTGACCGGTCTGTCGAACCTGCCGGAGAACCAGCTGCGCGCCGCCGTCGCCCTCGGGGCATCTCCGGTCCGCGTGCTGCTGCGGATCATGCTGCCGCTGGCGATGCCGGTCATCGTACTGGCCGTGCTGATCCGCGCCGTCGAAACCTTCAAGCTGTTCGACGCCGTCTACATCCTGACGCGCGGCGGGCCGGGCGCCAGCACCGAGACGCTGTCGATGTATCTGTACAACGGCGCGTTCGTGTACTTCCGCATCGGCTACATCGCCGCGGCGGCGCTGTTGGTGCTGCTGGCGGTGATCCTGTTCTGCATCCCGCTCGAGCGGATGCGGCGTCGCCACGAGACCTGACATGGCCGGCGGATCTCCGACCCGCCGCGGCTGGCGGTTCGTTCGTCGCACCGCGGTCGTGGTCGCGATGACGATCTCGTTCCTGCCGATCTTCTGGCTCGTGTCGACCTCCTTCAAGCCGTACGAGGAGTGGACCACGTTCCCGCCGGTATGGGTCAGCTCTCAGCCGACGCTGCAGAACTATCGGATCGTGTTCGCGCCGGAATCCGCACGGCGTTTCGCCGCAGACCAGAGCGGCTCGCTCGATTACAAGGTGGCGGACAGCGCATGGAAGGCGTTCGGGGACTCGGCAATCATCTCCGGCGCCGCGACATTCCTGTCGGTGCTCTTCGGCCTGCTCGCCGCGTGGTCTATAGCCCGGTTTGGCACCGGTGGACGCACCTATCCCTTCCAGTTGCTGACCCTGCGCATGTTCCCGCCGATCGCGGTGGTGGTGCCGATCGTCGCGCTGTTCTCGCTGCTGCGCCTGTCGGATACCTATCTTGGACTGATCCTGGCCTACACCGCGTTCACGCTGCCGTTCAGCATCTGGATGCTGCGCAGCTTCATCGACGATGTTCCCCCCGAGCTCGAAGGCGCCGCGATGGTGCATGGCCTCGGTCGGGTGCAAGCGTTCCGCACCGTGACGCTGCCGCTGATCCGCGGCGGCCTACTGTCCACGGCGCTGTTCGTGTTCATCCTGAACTGGTCGGAGTTCTTGTTCGCGCTGACCCTGACCTCCGGCAAGATCACCACGGTCACGCTGCAGGTGGCCAAGTACGTGTCGGCTAGTTCGGGCACCCTGTACGGCGTCCAGGCGGCGATGGGTGCGATCTCGACGTTGCCGGTCGTGTTGTTCGGATACCTGATCCAGCGGCACATGGTGCGCGGCCTCACGTTCGGGTCGGTCAAGCGCTGATGCCCGCCGGACCGAAACTCGAGCTCCGCGGCGTCCGCAAGACGTTCCGCGATCGCGCGGCGGTGGCAGGGCTGTCGTTCACACTGCTCGAAGGCGAGTTCGTGTCGCTGCTCGGTCCGTCCGGATGCGGCAAGTCCACGACGCTGTCGATCGTCGCCGGCTTCGTCGATGCCGATGCCGGCGACATCCTGATCGACGGCCGGAGCGTCAACGCTATGCCGGTGCGGGATCGCGGCGTTGGTATCGTGTTTCAGGACTACGCGGTGTTCACACGGCTGACGGTCGGTGACAACCTCGGATTCGGTCTAGAAGCTCGCGGTGTCCCGCGGCGCATCCGCGCCCGCAAGATCGCGGAAATGGCCGAGCGCCTCGAACTGACGGCGTTGCTCGAGCACCGCGCCGGCGGTCTGAACATGAGCGAGATGCAGCGGCTAGCAATCGGACGCGCGCTGATCGTCGAGCCGGGCTTGCTGCTACTGGACGAACCCATGTCCAACCTCGACGCCGGGCTCCGCGCGACACTGCGCAGCGAACTGCGCGCCATCCAGCAATCACTCAACCAGACCGTGTTGTATGTGACCCACGACCAGGTCGAAGCGATGGCAATGTCCGACCGCATCCTGGTGATGGACAACGGCGAATTGCTGCAGGCAGGTTCGCCGGATGCCATCTACGACGAGCCCGGCTCGCGGTTCGTCGCCGAATTCGTCGGCGACCCGCCGATCAATTCGCTGCCGTGCACGGTGAACGCATCCGGCCGACGGGAAGCACGCACCGACAGCGGCGTGACCGTTGCGCTCGAAGCCCGCACGCCGATGGTCGGCCGATACCAGCTTTGCGTTCGGCCGGAACACATCCGCATCGAGCGCACCGCGTTCGATGGTGCCGCCGCGGCAGAGGTCCGATTCGCGGATAACCTCGGCGCCGAGCAGGTGCTGCATGTGGCGACCGGCGACGATCTGCTCCGCGTCGTGACATCGCCCGGCTTCGCCCGGGTCGGGGACAGGGTCCACGTCCTCCCCGACGCGGCGCATTGCCATTTCTTCGACGTGGGGTCCGGCCTGCGGGTCGAATCGCGCGTCGATCGGCCGGCTCACCTCGAAACGGCGTAATGGGCATCCTGAGAATCGATGGTTTGTCGGTACGCTTCGGTGCCGTCGCGGCGCTGAACGACGTGCATCTCGACGTGGCCGACGGCGAGTTCTTCTGTATCGTCGGGCCGACCAACGCCGGCAAGACGACCTTGCTGAAGACGGTGGCAGGACTGCACCGTCCCACCGCCGGCACGGTCTGGTTGAACGACCGCAACGTCGACGGCCGCGAGCCCCGTGATCGGAAGGTCAGTCTGCTGTTCCAGAACAACGCGCTGTTCCCCGATCGCACCGGCTTCGACAACATCGCATTCGCGCTTCGGACACGCGGCGCATCGGCGACTGATATCGAGCATCGCGTGCAGGAAGTCGCGACGCAGCTCGGCGTGACCCATCTGCTGGACCGCCTGCCACGCACGTTCTCCGGCGGCGAGCAACAGCGGGTCGCCATCGGCCGTGCCATTGCCGACCATAGCGATCTGCTGTTACTGGACGAGCCGCTGTCGAGTCTGGATGCGCGGCTGCGCACAGCGCTGCGACTGCAGTTCAAGCACATCGGACGGGACCGGGCGCGTGGCATCCTCTACGTGACCCACGACCATGTGGAGGCGATGAGTCTGGCGGACCGCATCGCCGTACTGCATGCAGGCCGGATCCAGCAGATCGGCACACCCGACGAGATCTACCACCGACCGGTCAACCGTTTCGTTGCCGAGTTCTTCGGTTCGCCACCGATGAACATCCTCGACGCCGGCGTCGTCGAGGAGGGCGGCCGTCTCCGGCTGGCGGGGGCTGGATTTCAGACCGATGCGCCGCTGATCGTTCCACATGCGGCACTGCCGCGCTCATTGCAGATCGGTGTGCGCGGCGAAGACATCCGCGTGGCGACGGTTCGATCGGAATCGACACCGAACCCTGCCCGCGTGATCCACGTCGAGCGGCTCGGGCGAAAACATGTGCTCGATGTGGAGATCGGCACGCAGCGCGTGCGTGTAGTGACCACGCGCAATGGCGCGCACGCGGCGGGCGGGACGGTCTGGATCGGCTTCACGCCGCAACCGCAGCATTTTCTCGACCGCGACAGCGGGCTTTTTCTGCGCTGATATCCCTAACCGAATCCGACCCGACAACCCGGAGGACTTCCATGACGACCACGCTTCGAACCCCCGACCCCGCTGCGCCGCTGCCGGGAAAATTCCGATATGGCGCCTTCTCGCAGGATCTCGATCTGCCGCCGGCGCTGACGCTGGATGAAGTCATCGCGCTGACGCCGGAAGACATGGCGCATCGGTCCCGACTCGTGAACTCGGCCTACAACGAGCTGTTGTCGGTCGCGGGCAGTCTCGAAGACCCGGGCTACCGGCGACTGATGACCGAATGCATCGCCGATCCCAAGATCACGTTCCTCGAGCAGTACCCGACAGATGCCGATCGTCGGCGCCTCTTCGACGAAATGGTGCGGCTCGGTTTCTTCAATCGCGCGGACCATCCGGACGAGGTCTGGCCACCGGGACACCTGACGCCGCAGACCTATCTGACGGCACCATCGAGCCACAACGATTTCTATAACGCGCACCCCGGCGGCCTGGCCGTGACGGTGGCGTACAACATCCGCACGGCTGATGCCTACACGGCCAACTATCGGCAATTGCTGGGCGTGCCGCTGAACCGGGATCTGCCGGCCGCCGCGCTGTGCGTGCACGAGTATCCGAAGGTTTGGCTGTACCAATGGAAAGCGGATGGCTCGTGGCTCGAGGAGCCACGCACGGTCTACGACGACACGTGGCATGCGCACTGCATCTACGTGACGGCCGAACTCATGTATCGCCGCCACGACTCCCGGATCGTCCTGGCGATGGCGGCCGCCCACCAGCTCGGCGCCCTCAATGCGTCGATGAACGACAAGTGTGTCGTGTGTCAGTGGGTCGGGCTCGAACGCGTTGCCCACTTCATCGAAGCCGCCGCCGTGCTCGCTCAGGTGGATCCGGTGGACTACGGTCTGCTCGAACGTCGCAACGGCAAGCTGGTGCTGCCACCGGTCACCGGTGAACACTGGGTCACCCACCTGGCCGACATGAACTGGCCTTACACCATGGGCGCCGCGCATTTGTATACGTGGCCGTTCCTGAGGCAGATTGCCGCGGGCGATTTCGGTCTGTCCGACGCGGATCTCGACGGCAAGCCGTTCAATCAGTTCAAGAACTATGTCTGGTCGCAGCTTGGCCAGATCGCGCTCTACGAGATCCTGATCCGCGAAGGATTCGACGCCGCCCGCAAAACGGTGCTCAGGCTGGTGCGGCGCTGAGCTTCGTCACCGGCGCTTCCTTGATCGGCAGATTGATCAACGCGGCGCCGGCTGCCAGCACGATGTCGGCGTACCACATCCAGTCGTAGTTGCCGGTACTCACGAGCGCGATGCCACCGAGCCACGCGCCGAAGAATCCACCGGTCTGGTGCGACAGCAGCGTCAGGCCGAACAACGTGGCGAGGTACCGCGTGCCGAACAACTTGCCCACGAGGCCTGCCGTCGGCGGCACTGTGGACAGCCACGTGAAACCCAGAACAATCGCGAACGCATAGAACGTCAACGACGTCTTGGGCGCCGCCAGATAGATGCCGACGGCGACGGCGCGGGTGGCGTACATCCAGAACAGCATCCACTTCATCCGGTAGATATTGCCGAGAGCGCCGGCCGTCAGACTGCCGGCGATATTGGCTAATCCGATCAGTGCCAGCGAGGTTGCCGCGACACCGGCGCTGAGCCCGCACAACTGCACTTCGCCCGGCAGATGCGTCACCAGGAACGCGATGTGGAAACCGCACGTGAAGAAGCCGGCGTGCAGATACCAGTAGCTCGGGTTGCGCGCGGCGATGCGCAGTTGCGCGCGCAGACCGATACCCGGCGGCGGCGCAGCCGGCGCCGTCGCCGGCTGGCCCTTGACCCGATTCGGATCGCGCGCGAGGAGCTTGGCCAGCGGCAACGTCGCGAGAGCGGCCGCCGCCATCGCGTACATCGCGACGACCCAGCCGAATGACGCGATCAGCGCCTGGTTGATCGGCGCGAACAGGAACTGTCCGAAGCTGCCGCCGGCATTGATGAACCCCGCAGCGAACGCGCGCTTCTCGGTCGGCAGTTGCCGCGAGGTCGCACCGATCAGGATCGAGAAACTGCCGGCACCGGCACCGGCGGCCGACAACACCCCCACGGTCGCCAGCAACATCCATTGACTGGTCACGAACGGTGTCAATGCCGTGCCGAGCGCGAGCAGCACGCCGCCGATCATCAACACTCGGGTCGGGCCGAAGCGGTCGGCGAACGCCCCGAAGATCGGCTGCGACGCACCCCATGTGAATTGTCCGACGGCCATCGCGAAGCTGATCGCGACGATGCCGAGGCCCGTGGCCGAATTCAGTGGCGACACGAACAGGCCCAGCGACTGCCGGGCGCCCATCGTGATCATCAGGATCGCGGCCGCCGTGATCATCAGCGGCCAGACGGCCACGCGAACCTGCACGGGAGATGTGTCGTTCATTCGGGTTCACCCTCGTTGCCCGTAACGGGCCGGAACAGCGGGACGTATTCATCGAGCATCGTGTGCAACCCGGCCAGCGCCGAGGCGCCGATCGTCGCGGTGACTTCCTGCTGCGCGCTCTGCCAGTAGCTGCGCGCCGCGCGCCACTGCTCGGCGCCAGTGGGCGTGAGCAGCACGAGCCGGACGCGGGCATCGTCCGGGCTCGGTTCGAGCGCAACCCACCCGACCTGCAGCAGCGGCTTCAGGTTGCGTGTCAGCGTCGTGCGATCCATGTCGAGGGATTGCGCGAGCCGTGACACCGGCACGCCTTCGACGCCGCGCAGATTGGACAACAGCGAGTACTGCGTGACCCGCATGCCGACCGGCGACAACGCCCGGTCGTACACCGCCGTCACGCGGCGCGTGAGACGCCGCAGCTTCGAGCAGGTGCAGCCACCGACCGCGGATCGAGCGGCCGGAATCGGAGCGGTGGGGGACATGGCGGCGGATCATAGTGCATATGCACGCATCGCCCCATCCCGCCGTTGTATAGTGGCTATATCGTTGGCGAACGAAGTGGCCGAACCCGCCGACGGGCCGTCATTCAACGATGCGGATCTTGC
Source organism: Burkholderiales bacterium (assembly GCA_026125595.1). GTDB lineage: Bacteria > Pseudomonadota > Gammaproteobacteria > Burkholderiales. Next base: position 6,813 of record JAHCKV010000027.1, read on the forward strand.
GGCGATCCTGACTCACCAGCCCCGCACCAATCACCACCGCACCCTCGATCACCATCCGTGTGTCCTGGTTGACACCCATGAGGCTGAGCCCGTTATCGAGGACCGCGATGATCGGCACACCGAGGATCGTACGGTGAACGCCACCCATGCCACAGGACAGGAACGCCCCCCCGACGACGATGGCCGCCAGCGTGTTGAGCCGCGAATCGGTGCCGAGCATCGGGCCTGCGGCGCCGAGTCGGGCGACCGTGGAATCAGTTGTCCGATCGCGAGATTCTCGAACACAACGAAAGCGAACCGCAGGGCCCGTCCCTGAAGCCGATCTCACGCGAGCCCGGTGGACACGGAAAGGCTGCCCCGAGCGCCACGGCTAAGTAATGGTTTGCACTGACCATAGAACGCATGGTCATAAGGTGTCCACATCGCACCGATTTATCGTCACGGCCGGTCCCACTCCCATGCCGATCTCCCATGAATTCTTCACGCCCCATCCGTCTCAACGCTTTCGCAATGAACTGCGTAGGCCACCAAGCTCCGGGGCTCTGGACCCATCCACGCGATCAGTCGTGGCGCTACCAGGATCCGGACTACTGGATTGAGCTGGCGAGGATCCTCGAGCGCGGTCTGTTCGACGGGCTGTTTCTCGCCGATGTGCTGGGCGTCTACGACGTGTTCGGCGAATCGCCCGCGGCCGCGCTTCGCAACGCCGCCCAGATTCCGGTCAACGACCCGTTGATGCTCGTGCCATTGATGGCGGGGGCGACTCGGCATCTCGGCTTCGGCGTGACCTGCTCGGTAAGCTACGAACATCCGTATCCGTTCGCACGCCGCATGTCGACGCTCGATCATCTGACACGCGGCCGCATCGGCTGGAACATCGTCACGTCGTATCTCGACAGTGCCGCCCGCAACATGGGGCTCGACCGTCAGGTCGGGCACGACGATCGCTACGAGTTCGCCGAGGAGTATCTCGAGGTCTGCTACAAGTTGTGGGAAGGCAGCTGGAAATCCGGCGCGGTGCGCCGCGACAAGACGGCCGGTATCTTCGCGGATCCTGCGAAAGTGCATGCGATCGGACATGAGGGTCCGGCATTCCGCGTGCCCGGCATTCATCTGTGTGAACCATCACCACAACGTACACCCGTGCTCTACCAGGCGGGCGCATCCCGTCGCGGCAAGGCATTCGCCGGCAAGCACGCGGAGTGCGTGTTCGTCGCCGCACCGTCGCAGAAGATCTTGCGCCAGTACGTGCACGATATCCGCCAATCGGCGACCGAGCAGGGACGCGATCCGTCGCAGATTCTGATCTTCGCGATGTTCACCATAGTCGTCGATGAAACGGAGGACGCGGCACGACGCAAACTGGCCGACTTCCGTTCTCACGTCAGCGTCGAGGCGGCACTGACGCTGCTGTCCGGATGGACCGGCATCGATTTCGCACCCTACCGTCCCGATGACGTGGTCCGTTACATCGAGAACGACGCCGGACGGTCGTTCCTCGAATCCTTCACCACCGCGGATCCCGATCGGCTGTGGACGGTTCGCGAAGTGGCGGAGTGGGTCGGCATCGGTGGTCGCGGGCCGGTGGCCGTGGGCACGCCGGCACAGGTAGCCGACATGATGGAAGACTGGATCGATCAGACCGGCCTCGACGGCTTCAATCTGACCTATGTTCTCGCGCACGAAACCTTCGAGAGCATCGTCGACCTGGTGGTGCCGGAGCTGCAGCGACGCGGCCGCTACAAGACGTCTTACTCGGACGGGACGCTGCGCGAAAAGTTGTTCGGGGGCAATGCCCGATTGGGCGAAACACACCCGGCCGTCCGAGCCGGTGCCGCCGTTCGCGGCTGACGATCGGCAATCGGACCGGGGCAACCGCAGTTGCCCCGGTCGACGAACGATCAGCTCTGCAGCAGCTTCACGAAGGTGTCGGAGGAAATCACCGGCGCGAAGTAGTTGTTGATGCGACGGAACGCGTTGGTCTCCTCACCCAGCACCTGGGTGGCCGTGGCGTCGCCGATGACGATGGGCAGATAGCCCGCATCGCGCGCCGCTCGAGCATTGCCTTCGATGCACCAGTCGGTATGGATGCCGGTGATCACGATGGTCTTGATGCCCTTGCGCGACAGATCCAACGGAAGCGTCGTCCCGACGAACGCGGTCTGCAACGCCTGCTCGTTGAACTCGAGATCACCGGGCTGCACCAGCGCGCGCAGTTCCGCGACGAGATCGTTGTCAGCAGTCTTCTTGTCGGCGGGCCAGGATTCCAGACCCTTGACCCACGATTCGTAATGCACGCGATCGAACTCGCTCTGAGGGTAGCTTTCACGGAACACTTCGTAGCCGACCCATGCGAACGTCTTGAAGTTGCCGGCCTTGCGCGCAGCCTTGGCGACCTTCACCGTCGCCGGCAGACTGGGACGTTCCCATTGCTTCTCGGCCGCTTGCGCTCCGGTCGGCAGGTAGAGGCTGTTGTTCTGGCTGACCGACAGGAATGCCGCGGGATACTTCAGGATCTTCGCCAGATCGAGCGCCTTCCATTGCGGCGCCAGTTCAGGAATCTGATACGCGCCGGCGGTCTTCTCGGCGGCGGCGTTGGCAGACCCAGCGGCGAGGGTCGCGGCGGTGGCGGCCGCCACGGAAGCTGCGCCGGTCACGAACTGCCGGCGGCTGTTCTCGATCGATTCTCGTTGCTCAGACATTGCGTATGGACTCCTTCGGACAGGGTGATTGCGAACTTGCCACCGTGCGCCGCGCGATTCTCGCGCCGGCGTCTGCGATGGCAGACCGCGACCGTATCCCTCACCGCACGAAACCTGAACAATCGTTTTCTACTTCCCTCATTCCGTTCCGTGCTCAATGCACGAACGGAACACCCTGCGGGCCCTACGCTCTACTGAGGACGCACACCCGATTTCCGAATCACGTCGCGCCACCGCCCCTGCTCCTGTCGGATGAACGCATCGAACGCTTCCGCCGTGCTGCCGACCGCCGTCGTCCCGCTGCGTTCGAAGTCGCGCACGAGATCAGGCGATCGGAGAACTTCCACCAACACGCCGTTCAATCGCTTCAGCACCGCGGGTGGCGTCTTCGCCGGCGCGAGAAAGCCCCCCCACGAGGGCAACGCCAGATCGGGATGACCAGCCTCGACCACCGTCGGCACATCCGGCAGGATGGACACGCGCCGCGTATCCGCCACCAGGATTGCGCGGACAAGCCCCTGTTCCGCGAACGGGAGTGTCGTCAACGGAAAGTCGAAGATCGCATCCACTTCGCCGGCCACCACAGCGGTCAGCGCCAAGGAACCACCCTTGTAGTGGACCGGAATCAACTCGACGCCGAGCGCATGGGCCAGCGCTTCCGCCATCACGTGCGAAGTGGTGGCGGGTCCGTAGGTACCGAAGCGAAGACCGCCCTCGCGGCTTCGCGCATAGCGCGCAAGCTCGTCGAGCGAGCGGATCGGCAACGCACCGTGCACGACGAGCACCGGCGGAACGCGGCTGTACTGCGTGATGGGCGCGAAATCGCGGCTCGGCACATAGGGCAGATCACTGCGCAGCGCCGGCGCGACCGCCAGATCGTTCACCGTACCCAGCACCAGCGTGTAGCCGTCCGGCCGAGCCTGCGCAACAGCCGCGAGGCCCACGGTGCCCGAAGCGCCGGGACGGTTCTCCACTACGACGGGCTTCCCGAGAATCTTGGATGCGCGGTCCGCAATCTGCCGGGCACGCACATCGGCGATACCGCCGGCCGGCCACGGCACGACGATACGGATCGAACGGGATGGAAACGTCTCCGCAAACACGCTGCCGGCCGACAGCGCGAAAGCCAGAGCCAGCGCGACGATGCGGACGATCACGGGAAAGGTCCCAAGAACAGGCCCGTTCGCGCTACACGCCGACACGCGGTACGTAGGCACTGATCGCATCACCGGTAAACCGTGGGATCCATCCGGAGGGATCGTTGTACAACCGGATCGCAACGAAGTCTCCCGCCGACCCCGCATCGAACCAATGGGATACACCGGCAGCAATCGCCAGCAGGTCGCCGCACTCGCATGTCACGCGGTAGATCAGATGCTTCACGTGCAGGTAGAACGCGCCGCCGCCTCGAACGAAGAATCTGACTTCGTCTTCGGCGTGGACATGCTCGTCGCCGGCACAAAGCCACTGCAGGGCCCCTTCCCGATGGCGGGAGTCGGCGCGTAGCAGATCCGCACTGCGATAGCCGCCTTCTGCGGCGATGCGTTCGATCTCGTCGCCGTAGGCATCGAGAACCGCCTGCCCATCCGTTGCATCGGGTAAGTCGTGGATGATCGACAGGCGCCGGTAGCGCGTGCCGATCGCGGCGAGAGCTTCCTCTATCTCGATAGCATCCGTAGTGATCCGGACCGGAACGCAAGGCTGCAAGTTGGCGAAGACCGCGAGTTCGGTCATGGCGATTCTCCTTGGGTACGTCGACGCAACCGCTCAGCCGGTCGCGACTCGACCGATCTTTGTCGCCTCCGGCACTTCCACCAGACGACCGTTGCGAACGTCATAGATGTAGCCGTAGATCGGAATCGATTGCGGCACCAGCGGATGACTGCGGATTCTCGCCACATCGTCGATGACGCTACCGGCGAGGTCGGATATCGTATGCCACTTGATGTACTTGCCGACCGGCGACCCCGGTCCCTGGCCGACGTCGCGCCATCCGTTCGCATCGATCGTCGCGGTTTCGAGGCTCTTTTCGAGAAGGCCCGCGATGATGTCGTCGGTGAACAGCTCCATGCCGCAATCGGTGTGGTGAATGACGAACCATTCGCGCGTGCCGAGCAACTTGTACGAGATCACGAGCGATCGGATCGCGTCGTCGCTGGCCCTGCCGCCGGCGTTGCGAATGACGTGGGCGTCGCCTTCCGCGAGACCGGCGAAGCGTGACGGATGCAACCGGGCATCCATGCACGTGAGAATGGCGAAACGACGGGCAGGCGGCAGCGCGAGCTTGCCCTTGTCACCGAAGTTCTCGGCATATCGGGCGTTGGCTGCCAGGACTTGATCGAGGATCTCGCTCATGGTCGGTCTCCTTGGGATGCGCAGGCACGGGCGTGCTGCACGGCGGATCGTACGGAGCTACCGGTGCGCCGGGAAATTACCGGTCGTTCTTTGGATATGCGAAGTACCGTGGCCACGGACCGCCACCATCAGTGCGGCTTGCGCCCGCGGAGCAGCACGACCGGATCGGCATCCATGGTCGCGATCAATGCGCCGAGCAGATCCGCCGCGGGCGATGCCGGTCCCGGCCCCGATCGTTCCGTACGACACAGCAGATCGGAAACGGACCATCCGCCGGCGCCAGGCCGCGCCCGTGCGCGCAACCACCCGCCGCGATCGATCAGCAGTTGCGTTCCGGCAAGCGACGTGGGCGCCACGCCGGCGATGCGCGCATAGGTTGCCCAGGCTTGCGGCGATACGACGCGACAGCCAGTCGCAGCAGCATGGGGTTCGTTCAGCACCGTGATCGTGGTGACCCGAGGATCTTCGTCGGCACTCGGCAGACCGACGCCACCGAAGATCAGTCGGATCCGCTGACCGCTCAGATCCCGCAGCCGCCGGGGAGCCTCGCCATCGCAGCGGAATTCGAAATCCGGTCCCTGCACGGGATAGCGCCACAGGCCTTCGCGCGCGATGCTGGCGCCTGCTGCGTTGGCCTGCAGATAGTCGAGAATCGCCCACGTATCGTCTTCGGACAACGCGGCGGCGAAACCCGGCATCGTGTCCTGCATCGCTCCGTCCAGGCCCGCAGGCGCACGCACACCGTGGCGGATGCGCCAGAAGAGATCACCCTCGGAACGCTGCCACAACAACGCGCCGTTCAGCGTCGGCGGCCATTTCGTCAGCAGCGGCGCCAAGGGGCCGTCTCCGCCGCCGTCGACCCCGTGACAACCAGCGCAGTGCCGTTCGTAGAGAGGCCTGCCCCACGCCGCAGTTGCCGCGTCGAACCGCGTCGGGGTGCGATGAAAACTGGTGGGATACGCGGTGTCGAACAACAACGCGGCCCGGGGCCATGGCGCGAACGCGAGCAGTAGTGCGGCCACGACGAACCCGGCGATGCGGAGCCGTCGCACACCGATCGCGACCGACAGCAGTAGAAACGCAGCACCCACCATCAGCACGGTCCACCCGACATTCCGCGCGAAGCCGAGATCCAGACGCAGCGTGTAGTCGGTGAACCGCACCGCGAACGGCCATGCCGGCTGCCCATCGAACTGACCGGTCAGTCCGACGGCATGCAGCAGCCGCCGCAATCCGTCTTCGGTCGCGAATGCTGCCGCGATCAACCACTCGAGCCAGGGTGGTGCAGCGACGTCGTTCATGATCGACCGCCGGCCGCGGCCCGGGTGCGGCTGCCGGCTCTACCAGTGCGCGTCGAGACCGAGCAGATCCAGGGCCTGATGTCGCAGCTCCGCGAGCCGCGCACTGCCGCGTTGCCGCGGATAGGGCGCATCGTTGATCAGCTCGGCTTCAATGCGAGCCGGGCGCCCGCTCAGCACGATGACGCGATCGGCCATGAACAGCGCTTCCTCCACGTCGTGCGTCACGAGCAATGCGGTGAATCCGGTCTTGCGCCACAGGTCGACCAGCTCGCTCTGCATCGCAATGCGCGTCAGCGAATCGAGCCGACCGAGCGGCTCGTCGAGCATCAGCACTTCCGGGTCGTTCACCAATGCGCGTGCCAATGCGACCCGTTGCGCCATGCCACCGGAGAGTTGGTGCGGATAGGCGCGAGCGAAGTCGGTCAAACCGACCCGCTTCAACGCATCGTCCACGCGGGACCGCTGGGCGGCGAGCTGCCGGCGCACCTGCAGGCCCAGCGCCACGTTGTCCCAGACGGTGCGCCACGGAAACAATGTCGGGTCCTGGAACATCAGGATCCGAGACGGGTCGGGGCTCGTTACCACGCGGCCGTCCTGCAGCAACTCTCCGGCGGAGGCGGATTCCAGACCTGCCAGCAGACGCAGCAATGTGGACTTGCCACAGCCGCTGGGTCCCAGCAATGCGACGAACTCGCCGGGCTCGACCCGCAGATCGATCTGATTGAGTACCGGTAGCGGGCCGGTCTCCAACGCGAACGTATGGCTGACGTTGCGGATGTCGATGCGCGCGCCGCGTTCAGCATCGGTCCGACGTGCCACGGCTACCATTTCAGCGTCCCCTTCTGCCACGACAGCACCCGATCGCGAACCGTGAACAGCAACGTGATGAGTCCGGAAAACACGGCTGCCATCAGGAACAGCGCCGCATACATATTGCTGTAGGCCGCCCAACCTTGCGCCCACGTGAGATACCAGCCCAGGCCTGCCTTGACCCCCATCATCTCGGCGACGACGAGCACCGAGAACGAAGCACCGAGCCCCATGAACAATCCGACGAACACCTGGGGCAACGCCGCAGGAACCGCGACGTGCCGCACGAGGAACCATTGCGATGCACCCATCGTGCGGGCGACGTCGTAGTAGTTGCGGTTGACGCCGGCCACGCCCGACCAGGTCAGGACCGTCACCGGAAACCAGGTGGCCAGCGCGATCAGGAACACCGCCGCCGACCAGCTCGACGGAAAGAAGAAGAACGACAGCGGCAGCAGCGCAGTGGAAGGCACCGGCCCGAGGAAGCGCAGCACCGGATGGACCCAGTAGCCGAGGCTGCGTGACCACCCGATCGAAACGCCCGTCAGGAAACCAGCGGCGGCGCCGACCAGATAGCCGACCGCCAGCAATACCAGCGAGTGGCCCAGACTTTCGCCGAGACGGCGCCAGTCCTCGACCAGCACTTCGATGAGCGTCTGCGGCGGCGCGAAGAACGGCGTCGGCAGGATCAGCAGCTTGGCGGTCAGCACCTGCCAGATGGCGAACAGGATCGCCAGCGCGATGATCCACGGCCCGGCGGGCCGCAGCGTCGACGTGACCGGATCGGCCCGTCGACCCAGGATACCGAGCAGCAGCAACACCGCGGCGACCGCGTATGCGAAGACCGCGAACTCCTGCGTGTAGGCCCAGTCGCTGAAACCCACCATCTCGTTGGGCCAGAACTGGACCAGCGCACCAAGGGCGAACCACACGACAGCACCGACAATGCCGGCGCGCCACAGTGCAGACAGCGGTCCGTCGTTCAGGCGGGATGTTGTCTGCAGAGAGGGTACTGCCAGCGTCGATTCGGACATGGACATCGCGAAACAGAACGGCGCGACTGCCGTCGCGCCTGTTTTCGAACAGGGGCCCCCACGGTGCCCGATGGGGACTCAGCTCAAGACATCGGAGTAGACGAAGTCGGCGAACTTTCCGGGATCGGTGCTCTGCTTCAGGATGCTGACGGTCTTGAAGTCCTTCGCATAGAACTCGATCTCGTTGCGCAACTGCCTGCCGATCGGATGATGCGCGTGGGTCTGGGTGTGCAGCACGGCTTGTAGATCCGACACCGGCACCGCCGAATACTGCGCGAACGCCTCGGCGCCATCCTTCGGATTGTTCGCCACGTACTCGGAAGCCTCGATCAGGGCGCGCGCCAGCGCCGCCGCCCGCGGGCGATCCTTGCGGACGACATTGCCGCCGACCCCTAGCACGCAGCAGACCTTCTCGCGATACTCGCCGGACAGACTGGTTGCAATCTCCACCAGGCCCGCCGTCTTCTTCTCGATCAGATACAGATTGGGATCGCCTTCGGCAATCGCCTGAACTTCGCCCTTCTCCACCGCGATACCGAGCAGATTGCCCGGATAGACCCGCCACGAGACATCCTTGTCCGGGTTGATGCCGTGCTTGGCAAGATAGATCGCGAAGAAGTTCTTGCCGGGGCTGGACATATCGCTGACCCCGATGGTCTTGCCCTTGAGCTTCTGCAGGTCGGTCACGCCCGCCGCCTTCGCGCCCACCAGACGCAGGCACCCTCCATGGATACCGCCGACCAGGTTCACGTCGAAGCCAGATTCGAGCGGCTTGATCCAACGGTGGATCAGGCCGACGCCGGCGTCGGCCTTGCCAGTGGCGATGGATTCCAACAGCTGGTCGGTAGACCCGCTGAAATTGACCAGTTCCACGTCGAGCCCGTGTTTCTGGAAGATGCCGCGGTGCTGGCCCACCGCCACCGGTGAAAGGCACACGGCATTCGCATTCCAGGCGAGCGTCACTTTGTGGGCAGTACCGGCCAGAGCCGGCCGAGCACCGAAATAACCTAGCGGCGCGAGAGGCGCGAGCGCCGCAGCAGCACCGGCGGCGCGCAATACATTACGGCGGAAAGGCCGGGGAGCAGCCAGCAAGTCACGGGGAATCGTCATGGCAAGCGCGATGCAATCCGAGAAAGAGGTTGCCGACGATTGAACCGCTTTCCTGCGCGCGGCAGAACGAATCGATTCACATGTACTTATGCTGCCGCGACGAAATGTCGCAGCCTCGATCGACCGGAGCGGCGCGGTCAGGCCGGCGCGCCGTCCTCGAACACCAGCAGCTCACCCGGCGCCATGGTGGTCCAGGTTTCGTCGTGGGTCAGTGGTTCGGTCGCGATCACGGCCACGCGGTCGGCGGGGGTCGTCACCTGCTTGAAGTCCACGGCCACATCGGTATCGACCAGGCTGGCCCGGGCGAACGGTGCCTGGCGCACGATGTAGGCGAGCTTGGTGGCACAGTGGGCGAACAGTTGGTCGCCGTTGGACAGCAGGAAGTTGAACGAACCGTGGGCCGCGACCCGCGGCACCCAGTCGGTGATGGCCGCCTTCAAGGCCGGCAACGGGGGTGGGTCGTCGCCGAAGCGCTGCCACAGGAACTCCAGCAGATCGCAGAACGCCGCTTCCGAATCGGTACCGCCGACGGGACGAAAGCGGCCGCAGCAACCGGGCTCGAAGTTCTCCAGCGTTCCGTTGTGCGCAAACACCCAGTAGCGCCCCCACAACTCGCGCTGGAACGGGTGGGTGTTTTCCAGCGCCACGGCGCCGCGCGTGGCCTTCCGGATGTGGGCGATGACGTTGA
>JAHCKV010000270.1 GCA_026125595.1 Burkholderiales bacterium
CCGGCGGAGTAGCCATGCCTGTAGGGATTGTGGATCGACCACTTGGCGCCGGTACTGCTGCTGCCGGACAGGCACAGGTCTTCGCAATGGGTCTTGCCGACGATCACGCCGCCGGCATCGAGCACGCGTTCCACCGTGGTCGCGTCGATCTCGGGCACGTAGCCTTCGAGAATGCCGTTGCCGGCCATCATCGGCACACCGGCCAGCAGCGATGTGTCCTTGATGGCGATGCGCTTGCCCTTCAGCAATCCGTCGGGCGCACCGGCAATGGTCGTCTTCACATACCAGGCACCGGCGGGATCTTCCTCGGGCGACGGGAAGTACCCCGGCGTGCGCGGATACTTCACGACCGGCAGATGGTCCTGCAGCGCGTCGACCACGTTGTACGCGTCGATGTTGCCTTTGAGCAGGCCGATGAACGACGTCACATCGGCATCGGACAACGAAAGCCCCATCTCGTCGGCGGCGACGCGCAGCTGGGCGGGGGTCGGATATTTCACAGGCATGGTGGTCTTCCCGTAGGGTGGGTGAAGATCCGTGACGAGGCGGCGCGCTTCGGATCGAGCGGCTCGCGAAACCGGTTCAGGCAATGCCCAGTCGCGACGGCAGCGCCGCGAGGTCATCGATCACGTCGAGCCGCTCGGGCGCCAGGTACTCGGCCGGCTGGCGCGTGCGGTTGACCCAGAAGGTGCGGAACCCGAACGAGTGGGCGCCGAAGACGTCCCATGCGTTCGACGACACGAAGCCGATCTGTTCGGCCGTGAAACCCAGACGCCGCGCCGCCAGTGCATAGACCCGCGGATGGGGCTTGTAGATCTGCAGCTCGTCGACCGAGATCGTCGCATCGAGCAGGCTCTCGATGTCGGCGGCACGCACGGCACTGCTCAGCATCGCCGGCGACCCGTTCGACAGGATCGCCACCGTGAGGCCCGCGGCCCGCAATGCCTCGAGCGTGTCCGGCACTTCCGGATACGCGTCGAGCTGGCGATAGGCGTCCAGCAGATCCTGGCGCAACGCCGGGTCCGCCACGCCGTGCAGCGCCATCGCATAGTCCAGCGCCTGTTCGGTCAGCGCCCAGAAGTCGCGGTAGCGATCCGACAGCGCGCGCACCCATGAGTATTCCAGCTGCTTGGTGCGCCACGTCTGCGACAGCATCTGCGCGCCGGAACCGAGACGCGCCGCGTGACGCGCCACCGGCGCGTGCACGTTGAGCAGTGTGCCGTAGGCATCGAACACGCAGGCACGGATGGCAGTGACGTCGGTCATCGGCGTGTCTTTCCAAAGAGGATGCGATGACCGCGAAACTACGCTACCTTGTTCATCTCCGAAAATGATTTGTGATGCTTGATCAATCAGGATCCATGATGAACATCGACTTGGCCGACCTGCGCGTATTCCAGGCCGTCGTGCTGGAAGGCGGCGTGACCGCCGCGGCCCGCCGGCTGCACTGCGTGCAATCCAACGTCACCGCCCGCGTCCGCATCCTCGAAGACCGGCTCGGCGCGCCGCTGTTCGCGCGGGTCCGCCGGCGCCTGGTGATCACGCCCGCCGGTGAACGACTGCTGACCTACGCCGATCGGCTGCTCGCCCTCGCCGAAGAAGCGCAATCGGCCGTGACGGCGGTGGGGCAACAGACGCTGCTGCGGATCGGCGCCGTCGAGACCGTCGCCGCGACGGGGCTGGCGCCGCTGCTGACCCGCTTTCATCGGGCCGCGCCCGACGTCGAGATCGACCTGGAGACCGCCGTGACCGAGCTGGTCGGCGAACAACTCGCACGAGGCAGGATCGACATCGGATTCGTGATCGGTCCGCTGCTCGATGCCGATCTGCGCTCGGCGCGCTACGGCACCGAAACGCTGCGGCTCATCACCGAGCACGACCACCCGCCGGTCCAAGGTCCGGCCGATCTGCGCGGGCGCGCGTTCCTCGCGTTTCACCGGGGGTGCCACTACCGCAAGGCCGCCGAACACTGGCTGACCGATGCCGGCGTGAGCCCGCGAAAGGTTCTCGAATTCGGATCGTTCCAGGCGATCCTGAGCTGTGCGGCCGCCGGCGTCGGGTTCGCGGTCGTGCCGGAATCAATCCTGCTCGACTGGCCCGGCCATGACGCGCTGGGCGTTCACGACCTGCCGTCCGCCATCGAGCACGCCAACGTGCTGATCGCGTGGACCGAACAGTCGGAAGCGAATCCGGCCGTGCGACAGTTTCTGGCGCTGGCCGGCGTGAAAGCGGCGCAGCCCGTCGCTCCGGTCCGGAGCAAACCGTCGCGGTCCGCCGTGACGTGAACGTCGGCCGCCGCCCTCGCGACCTTCCCTCGCTTGCGCGGGGGAAGGCGTTTCCTCCGGTGCGTCAGGGCATGTACTGGATGATGGATTCCGTCTGCTTCAGCAATGTCTCGGCATCGCTGACCTCGAACTTGCCCGGCTGTTCCACGTTCAGCGCCTTCACGGTGCCGTCGACCACCAGCATCGAATAGCGCTGCGAGCGCACGCCCAGCCCGCGGGCGGACAGATCCATCTCGAGGCCCAGCGCCCGGCTGAACAGGCCCGACCCGTCGGCCATCATCCGGATCTTCCCGGAGGCGCCCTGCTCCCGGCCCCACGCGCCCATCACGAACGCATCGTTCACCGAAAGACACCAGATCTCGTCGATCTTCTTCGACCGGAACTGCTCGGCCAACTGGATGTAGCCCGGCAGGTGCTTGCTCGAACAGGTGGGCGTGAAGGCGCCCGGCAATCCGAACACGGCGACGGTCTTTCCCCGGGTCAAGGCCTCGACCTCGAAGCTGTTGGGCCCCACACTGCAGCCTGCGGTTTCGTGCTCGATGAATTCCCACAGCGTGCCGGCCGGCAGCCGGTCACCAACCTTGATCGTCATTGTGATTTCTCCTCCAGTGGATGCTGCGTGCGGCGAATTCTACGCGCCGCCTCCGCGATCCACGACAGACCCCTCTCCGACGAGTCCGCCATGAACAAGGCTTTCACCAAAGAGACCGACCACGAAGAGGACGACGAGGTCGAAGACGCGTCGCCGCTGCCGGTCGGGTCGAAAAACTCCATGACACCGGCCGGTCACAAGCGCCTGAAGGACGAGGCGCTGCACCTGCTCGACAAGGAGCGCCCCGAACTCACGAAGGTGATCACGTGGGCCGCCTCCAACGGCGATCGTTCCGAGAACGCCGACTACATCTACGGCAAGCGGCGACTGCGGGAAATCGACCGACGCATCCGCTTCCTGACCCGCCGGCTCGACAATGCCGAAGTGGTGGACCCGGCCACGCGCGAGCCTACCGACCAGGTTTTTTTCGGCGCCACGGTGACCGTCGCCGACACCACCGGTGACGAGAAGACCTATGCGATCGTCGGCATCGACGAAGCCGACGCCTCTCGCGGGCGCATCAGCTGGATATCGCCGCTGGCGCGACAACTGTTGAAGACCCGCGAAGGCGACACGGTGGTCGTCAGAACGCCGGGCGGCGACGAAACGCTGGAAATCGTCAGTGTCGAGTACAAGGCGATCGATTGAATCGCTGCACGAAAGCAGTTCGCTACGGCATGTTCTGCATCGCCTGCAACGCACGCAGCGCCCGTTCGATCTCCTTCATCGACGCATCGGTCTTCTGACGTTCCGCCTCGCGGCTCTGTTCCGATGCCAGATGGGCCTGGAGACGGGCCTCCCTCTCGTCGGCGCTTTTCTCGAGCGCCACCGATTCCACGCGGGCGATGGCTGCCAGGGCCGGCGCGCCGGCCTGTTCCAGGCGATCGGCCCAGCCCGCGAAGCTGCGGGCATCGTTGCGCGGATTCTCGAAATCGGGCGAAGGATAGGCTTCCCCCGGAACGCGAGGGGTGCGCTCGAGCAACGACTGGCGATGCTCCAGTTCACTGACCAGCGCCTGCTTGCCCGCTCGCCGTGCCTGCTCGATGGCCTGGTGATAGTAGACGGCCTGCAAACCCCGCCCGGTGGACAGCGACAACACCCGTGCCTTGAGACTGCGGTCCGCCATGCCGGCCGCCGCATAGCTCTCGGCCAGATCGTCCAGGGTGTTGCCGTAGCTGTCGCCACGAAGATAGTCCGGTATCGCGCGGGACGAGAACAGGCTCAGGACCTTGTCACCGGCGCTCGTCAGGCAGGCGGCGTCACCGGTCTTGCCGCAGATCCGCGCCAGATCGGCCTGGGCGCGCGCCGTATCGCCCAGGGAATCGTATTGCTCGCCGGAAGAAGTGACGAGGATCCCGCCGCCACCATGGGTGCCCCACCAGACGACACGCCGCTGCGCCACCTCCCGGGCCTTGACCAGATCCTTGACCTTGTTCTCGTACAACCGCAGAGCACTGGCCAGCTGGGCATCGACCGGCAGGATCACGTTCTCCGTGCGATAGCGTTCCGCTTCCGCTTCGTGGATCTTCGCAGCTCCGACGTAGTCGCCCTGCTTCTCCAGTTCGTAGGCTTGCATCAACGGCGTACTGCATCCCACCAGCAGTGAGGCCATCAACGCGGCGGCACTGCGGCCGAAGCGCATTCCGGCACTCCCGTGCCGCCGGACGCCGCCAACCTGGCGCAATGAGCTACTCGGGTTCATAGATATTGTCCGCCTGCCTGCGTTGCTCGAAACGCTCTTGTTCGATTCGCTCGATGGCACGCACTTCACCGCAGCCACCGGTCGAAACGCGCGACCAAGCGTTGGAAGGATCCGTGCTGCTGCGGTCGCGGCACTCGTAGACCTCACCCGCCACGCAGACCCACCGCTTTGCGTCGTGGCGCTCGTCGCCATCGGTGACGAACTGACAACGCGGCGTCGGAAACGCCGCGCGCGACAGGTGGGCCTGCCTGCTGCCGGAAGCCGGAGGTTTCGGTTTGGATATCGGGGTGGCGCTCGCTGGCTGTCCGGCGCTTCCCGCGCCCGTTCCACCGTCGCCCGGATCATCCACCATGTCCATGAGCGCATGCCCACCGGCCACGGCCGCCGCCGGGGCCGAAACCGCGTTCGCCGGTTTCTCCGACACCGGTGGCGCGTCGGCATGACATTCGAGTGCGTTCACCAGTCGCGACCACAGCTCGTGCAACATATGGCAGGCGGTCGGATCGGACGAATCGGCGCAACGGCCACCGCCCTGGATTTCACGCAACGTCTTCCTGGCTGCCGCCAACGCCTGAGCCGCACCACCCTGCTCGCGAATCGGGTCCGCTACCGAATGGCGCTGCCCCCCGACTTCGATGCTCTCGGGACAACCGTTGTCGGCCCCGGTCTTGCGTAACTGCTGTAGCTGGCGTTCGATCGCCTCGCGCTCGCGGCGGGATTCTCCCT
>JAHCKV010000271.1 GCA_026125595.1 Burkholderiales bacterium
CGATGCGGTCGCCACCGGCAAGCCGTTGATTCCGGCGATGCGCAAGGCGGGTTACGGCGAAGGCTTCGCCGGCGCCGTGATCGCCGCCGGAGCATTGCTGGGTCCGATCATTCCGCCGTCGATTCCGATGGTCGTCTATGCGCAGTTGTCGAGCCAGTCGGTGGTCAAGTTGTTCATGGCCGGCATCGGGCCGGGCCTGCTGCTGGCCACGGGTTTCATGCTGATCTGCTCGATCGTCGCGAAGCTGCGCAACTTTCCGAGCCGGGCGCCCGTGCCGTGGTCCGGCAAGGTCAAGGCAACGGGCCGTGCCGGCTGGGCGCTGTTGATGCCGGTGATCATCATCGGCGGCATCCGGTTCGGTTTCGTCACCGACACCGAGGCGGCGGCCGTCGCCGTGTTGTACGCACTGCTGGTGAGCCTGTTCATCTACCGCGCGATCAAGCTGCGCGAGATGCCGAAGCTGCTGTACGAAGCAGGGCGCTCGACCGCGGTGATCCTGTTCCTGCTGGCGGCTGCCGGACCCTTCAGCTGGCTCGTGGCGGAAAGCCAGATCAGTCAGACCATCGTCGGCACGATCCAGAGCTGGTCCACCGATCCGATCGCGGTGCTGCTGATCGTCAACGGCTTCCTGTTGCTGATCGGCTGCATCATCGAGCCGCTGCCGGCGATGATCATCTTCCTGCCGGTGCTGATCCCGCTGGGTGTGGAGCTCGGCATCGATCCGATCCAGTTCGGCGCCGTCGTCGTGCTGAACCTGATGATCGGGTTGATGCACCCGCCGATCGGATTGCTGCTGTTCGTCGTTTCGAGTGTCGGCAAGGTCCGCATCGGTCCCGTCATGTGGCAATCGTTGCCGTTCCTCGCGTGGGCGCTGATCGTTCTCGTGCTCACGATCATCTTTCCCCCCATTACCACCTGGTTGCCGAGCCACCTGCATTGACCGCCCGGGGGGCGTCTTCGATCCGGTAGCATGCATGCCGTTCGAATCTGCGGATGCCACTCCATGCATGCTTGCCTTCGTCTGATGCTGCTTGCCGTCGCGCTACCGTCTTGCGATGCACTCGCCGCCGACGCGGCTTTCCAGTCGGTCACGCCCGATGGGGTGCCCTGGGTGCAAATCCGCAAGGAACCACCGCTGTGGCGGGCGTTCGTGCAGGGCGACCAGGACAAGCCCGGCGCGTTCACGTTCCGGGTCAAGGCGGCCGCCGGGCATCGGTTGCCGCCGCACACGCATCCGGACGATCGCGTCATCACGGTGATCCAGGGGACATACTGGTCGGCCATCGGCGATGCCTGGGACGATACGAAGCTGATCGCGTTTCCGCAGGGCAGCTTCTACGTCGTGCCCGCCGGCGTGCCGCACTACAGCGCGGTGCTCGAAGGCGAGACGATCTTCCAGGAAAGCGGTATCGGTCCGAGCCGCAACGACCTGGTGCCGCCTCGGCAGTGACCGTCGGCCAGTCGCCGGCGCCGATCCGGTCGGGTCGTCGATCGTCGCGAGGGTCGTTCATTTGCGCGTGGTAGGAAGTCTTCGTATCGTGTAATACTCGAACCGTCCGACGAGCGCGGTGCTCCGCCGCGATGACTGATCCTTTCCTGGCCACCCGATCACGCCCCATGCCCCGGTGGTACCCCAGTCGACCGTCGCAAGGCGCAGCGCTCGTCGCCGGGTTCCGTTCCCGATCGCCGAACGCCGTGGCGGCGATGGTCAGTTTCGCGATGCTGACGTCTCCTGCGGCCGTCGATGCCCACGCGTTGCGCATGACCGTTGCCGACGACCAGGGGACCGTCCGCGGTCAGCTGTTCTATTCCGATGAGACCGTGGCGGTGAAGGATCGCGTCGATCTGCTCGATGCGGCTGGCGCCGAACTCCAGCACACGTTCACCGACGCACGAGGCGGTTTCGTGTTCGCGCGTGTGCCGACCGGCCAATACCGCATCGTCGCCGAAGGCGAAGAGGGCCATCGAATAGAGGCGACGCTGGGCGTTCTCGCGCCGCAGTCCGCGGCTGGCGCTGCGGCATCCGTGCCGGGCAGTGACGTCGCGGCGTTGCGCGGTGAAATCCTGGCGCTGCGGCAGGATCTGCAGCGCTACGAGCAGCGCGTCCGTATGGGAGATGTGCTCGGTGGTGTCGGTTTGATCTTCGGTGTCACCGGTTTCGTGGCCTGGTGGCGCGGCCGGCGGGTCAACGACGAGACGGTGCGCTGATGCACATTTCGGAAGGCGTGTTGTCGTTGCCCGTACTGGTCGGCGGTGGTGGCTTGGCGACGGCCGCCGTTGCCGTCGGGTTGCGGCGGACACCCGATTCGCGCATCGCGCTCGCGGGCGTGCTGTGCGCGATGTTTTTCGTTGCGTCGTTGATCCACATTCCCGTCGGAGTCACCAGCGTGCATCTGGTGTTGAACGGGTTGTGCGGCATCCTGCTCGGGTGGACGGCCGTACCGGTCATCGTCGTGGCGTTGTTGCTGCAGGCGCTGCTGTTCGGGTTCGGCGGCCTGACGGTTCTCGGCGTCAACACCGTCGTCATGGCTTTGCCGGCGCTGTTGTGCTGTGCCATCTACCGTGCCGGTGGCGGGCCGGTGACATCCCGGGCAGCGCTCTGGCGCGGCGGTATCGCCGGTGCCGGTGGCATCGCGGTCGGCATCGCGCTGATGGTTTCGGCGCTCTGGTTGACCGGAGGCCGCAGCTTTCTGCCGTTGATCGGTACGGTGATGCTGGTGCATCTGCCCGTGATGGCCATCGAGGCGGTGATCACTGCAATGATCGCGGCGGCATTGCTCCGGGCGCAACCCGCTTGGCTGAACCGCGGCGGGCTCGCGTGACGATCCTGCGAGCCATCGTCGATACGCCTTCGATCCTGGATCGCATCGATCCGCGTGTGCGGGTGCTGTGTCTTGCGGTCGGCAGCCTGTGGGCGGCCGCCATGACGCGACCGCTGCCGTTGCTCGTGGCCGTCGGCCTCGCGCTGCTGCTGGCTGTGCTCGTCCGCGTGCCTTGGTCCGTGCTGCTCGGGCGCCTGGTGCCGTTGAACGGCTTCATGGTCATCGTGTTGGCGACGCTGCCGTTCAGCACACCGGGGGATCCCTGGATCTCGATCGGCGCGGGTCCCGGTGCGTGGATCGCGACCACGCAGGGAATCGAACACGCTGTGAGGATTGCGTTGTCCGGCAATCTGCTGGTGATTCTGATGACCGCGTTGATCGCATCGCTGGAGCCCGCCGTGCTGGCCCAGGCGCTGGTGGGCCTGCGACTGCCGGAGAAGCTCGTCCGCATCCTGATGTTCGCGATCCGCTATGTCGACGTGCTGCAGGCCACCCGAGTGCGCATCGGGCGCGCCATGCGGGCGCGCGGACACGTTCGCGGTTTCGATGCGCATACCTGGCGTAGCACGGCGCACGTCGTCGTGGCCCTGCTCGGGCACAGCGTCGAGCGGGCGCAACGGATCGAGCAGGCCATGCGATGCCGCGGGTGGCGCGGACGATTTCCCCCGGGTTCCCGCTTCCGGCCGACCGCGCGGGATGGACTGTTCGTGTCGCTGTTCGTCGTCGTGCTCGGGTGCCTGACGATCCTGTTCTGAAACCGGCCCTGGTTCGGGTGGCCGGATTGAGCTTCCGCTATGGCGGCGCGGCGCCCGTGTTGCGGAATCTGGACCTGGCATTGCGCGCGGAAGACCGGTTGGGCATCGCCGGCGCCAACGGGTGCGGCAAGTCGACGCTGCTGCGCATCCTGATGGGATTGCATGGTGGGTGGCAGGGTAGCGTCACGCTGTTCGGCCAGGACTGCCGCATGGAGCAGGAGTTCATGCCGTTGCGCGGTCGCATCGGCCTGCTGTTCCAGGACAGCGACGATCAGTTGTTCTGTCCGACAGTCGAAGAAGACGTTGCGTTCGGTCCATTCAACCAGGGTTTGACGGCCACTGACGTGGAAAGCCGCGTCGTCCAGGCCCTGACGGAACTGGATCTCGTGCATCTGCGGCATCGTCCCATCGGTCACCTCTCGGGCGGAGAAAAGCGTCAGGTCGCGCTGGCGGGTCTGCTGGCGATGCAGCCGGAAGTCCTGCTGCTGGACGAGCCGACCACCGGTCTCGACGAGGCCGCGCGCGAACGGCTGATCGCCATCCTGCTGAATCTGCGGCAGGCGATGGTCATCGTGTCGCACGAACGGGATTTCCTGGACCGTGTCGCGACCCGTAGAGCCCGTTTGCACGACGGCGTGCTGATCGAACTCTTCTGAGTTCCGGTCGCGACAGCGTTCGCGATCACATCGTGCATCTGCACGATGTAAGAGAAATGAAATTTAGGTAATACTACGGGCTGGTCGTGCAGCGTCGATGCCGCGGGATCCGGACCGTCGCATCCTGTGGGGCGTTCGCGCGACCGCATCTTCAACTCTCGAGAAGGCAAGGGCAGACGATGCACGATCGATTCATCGGCGGGTGGCGGATGCCAGCGAATCGGGAGCGTTCGATCCGGCGGTTTCCGTGGATCTGGATGGCGTGGGGGCTGATCGGCGTGGGTGCAGGGTTGTCGTTGCACGCGGCGGACATGACGACCGATCCGGTCCTGGTGAGGGCGAGTGGCACGAATCCCAAGGGCAGTCTCTCCGTCGGTAGCGAAGCGCTGCCCACGACGGTGACGGTGATCGACGAAGAGGAGATCAGCCGTACCAACTACCGTGACTTCACCGACCTGCTGCGGAAAGTGCCCGGCATGAATGCCTTCGCCTATGGCCAGGGCGACATCGGCAGTCCGTTGCGACTGCGAGGTTTCTCGGCCAATTCCCATGGTGGCGACACGGCGGTCTATGTCGACGGCGTGCCGCAGAATCTGCCGTCTGCGTCCCAGGGCGGATCCGGCATGAGCGACCTGTCGTGGTTGACGCCCGAGATGATCGAACGCATCGAGGTGATCAAGGGTCCGTTCTCCGCGCTGTATGGCGATCAGGCGCGCGGTGGCGTGATCAACATCGTCACGCGCAAGGACGGACCGTCCAGCGTGTCGGGAACGATGGGTCGATATGACTTCGGACGGTTGAACGGCGTGCTGTCGACACAGACGACGCGCGGTTCGTTCTTCGGCGTCGCCGAACTGTTTCACACCGGCGGTTTCCGCGACAACTCCGACATCGACCGTGGCAACCTGTTCGCCAAGTACACGGTGCCGCTGGAAGGTGGCGCGTTGGGATTGCGCGGCAACTACTACCGTGCCGATTTCAACCAGCCCGGCTATCTGAGCATCAACGATCTGAATGCCGGCGTCGTGCATCCGAATCAGGACAACCCGTACGCGCCGC
>JAHCKV010000272.1 GCA_026125595.1 Burkholderiales bacterium
TCGTCCCGCCGCAGCGACGCGTCGTTGCACAGCACGCACGCCCGCGCGACCCATACGAGATCGGGGTGCGCATCGGCTTCCACCACCTGCCCGCCGAGGTGCAGCGCGCCATCGGGCGCGTAGCCCACGCCGCTCACATCGAACACGGCATCGGCCGTGGCCACGCGCTGCACCGTCATCTCGTTGCGCGTCAACGTGCCGGTCTTGTCGGAGCAGATCACCGTGACCGAGCCGAGCGTTTCCACCGCCGGCAAGCGCCGGATGATCGCCTTGCGACCGGCCATGCGCCGCACACCCAGCGCCAGCGTGATCGTCATGATCGCCGGCAAACCCTCGGGAATGGCGGATGCCGCGAGTGCCACGACCATCATGAACATCTCTTCGGCGGCGTAGCCCCGCCACAGAATGCCCACGACGAACGTTGCCACCGACAGCAGCAGAATCACCGCGGCGAGCCAGCGGCTGAACACGGCGATCTGCCGCAACAGCGGCGTCGTCACCACCTGCACGTCTTTCAACATCGAGCTGATCTGCCCCAGCTCGGTCTTAGTACCGGTGGCCACCACGACGGCCGTGGCCTGGCCCGAAGCCACCAGCGTGCCGGAATAGAGCATGCAGGTGCGGTCCGCCAGCACCGCTTCGGCCGGCACCGGCTCGGTCTGTTTATCGACCGCTTCCGATTCGCCGGTGAGCAACGCTTCGGTGACCCGCAGACCCTTGCCGACCAGCAACCGCAGATCGGCCGGCACCTTGTCGCCCGACGCCAGCAACACAATGTCGCCGGGCACCAGATCGTCCGCCGCGATCTCGATGCGCTCGCCATTGCGATGCACGGCCGAATGCAGCGACAACATGCTGCGGATCGCATGCAGCGCCTGCTCGGCCCTGCCTTCCTGGATGAACCCGATCGCCGCGTTGACCAGCACGGCCGACAACAGCACCGCCGTATCCATCCAATGACCGAGCGCCGCCGTCGTGGCCGCCGCCGCCAGCATCACGTAGATCAACACGTTGTGGAACTGCAGCAGCAGCCGCAACCACGCGGAGCGCCGATGGGGCGACGGCAACAGATTGGGGCCGAACTGCGCGAGCCGGCGGGCGGCCTCTTCCGGCGTCAGGCCACGCTGTGCATCCGTCGACAGGCGCGCGACGACATCATCCGGCGCAATGTTGTGCCAGGCGACGGTTTCATGGGAATGGATATCGGTGGGCATCGGCGCTCTCAACGTGAACCAGACCTGCCGCGGCACCCGCGAGAACGGACGATAGTCCGCCCGAAACAACGGTGCACGGTCTTGGAGCTACGGCTTCGATCGCGCTGCGGACAGATGCTGCCGAGCGATCTTCAGTATCGAAGATGCCGGCGTTTCGACGATCGGGGATTGATCGAGGTCAAGGACGGGAGGATCGGGAGGAGAAGCTGGGCGAGAGAACCCGAGCCAGGGGGGGCCGGTCAGTCAATCACCGCCTCCGAAAACGGCGCCTCCCCGTAGCTGAATCGCTCCGGCAATTCCGGAGACTCCAACTCTTTCGAGGAGGGCGGAGTCATGAAAACACAGACAAAGTATTCACCGGAAGTGCGGGAGCCGGCGGTTCGGCTGGCGCCGTAGCACAGGGACGAACACGACTCTCAATGGGCGGAGATCGGCGCGGAAAGCATTGATAGCCTGGGAACCACCACGTTCCTCAACGTTGCTACAAGCAGAAGATTGGGTCTCCGGCGTCGATCCCATTACGAAGGCATCTCGAATCCCGAGGCTCAGCCCGTTCTCAGACTCCAGTCATAACCCATTGCCAGAACTTCACCATTCCCCTTAACCTGTCGACGGGGTACGGAAGGACGGCGTTTGAACTAGCTGGTAGTCTGGGCTTTGCCAATTAGGAGATATCAGATATGAAACGATCGTT
Source organism: Burkholderiales bacterium (assembly GCA_026125595.1). Lineage (GTDB taxonomy): Bacteria > Pseudomonadota > Gammaproteobacteria > Burkholderiales. Next base: position 1,909 of record JAHCKV010000272.1, read on the forward strand.
CCGTTTTCTTGTTCCGGTGGTGACGCTGGCGGGTGGCGTCTTGACCGCTCAGGGCGAAGCGTTTGCAGTAGTTGAACCCATCAATCCAGCGACAACAATCGCTGCTTGTTCGCCAGAGCTGACTTCAAGTGCGACCACGTTGGCGAATAGAGAGTTTGTTCTTGAGTCTGGCGTGGATAGCAAGATTGTCGCGGGGCACAGTTCACACAGTTCCCACAGTTCGCACGGTTCTCACGGCTCCCATAGCTCTCACCGCTCCAGCAGCTACTAGCTGACCAACTAGGCAATGCCCTGAGCCTTTCGGATCGGAAGGGAGACTTCTAGATTTATTAGACTTCGTTAGTTGTCGGGAGGCTTCTGATCTGAGTCGATGCGTTGGCCCTCTGTCGCCAACGGCCCGCATACTTCTTCCCACCGTGACTCGGTGAATTCGTGACGGCCACCGGGCGTTCTTGCGTCTAAGCGGACGACCGCAACGCTCGATCCGGTTTTGCGAGTCAAGAAGACATAGTCAAACTGAGAATGCACGTTCGGCGGGTAGTGCCCGACAAGGCTTCTCATTCCCATGTCTCTATCCAGGACGGCGGTTCCGTCTTGAAACTTCGTGGTATCGACGTAGGTCACCGCGTTAGTTTGGTCTGCAGGGGGAAATGGGACGACCCAGATGCGTAGCCTAACGCGATCGATGTCGATAGACGTTTGGCCGATATTCGTCAGAGACACTGCGAACTGCCCCAAACAATGCGTCGGCGAAGCAACGGGATACCACTTCAAAGTCGACTCCATACGCCCACGCGTTTCAAGAGACGGTTTCTCCGTTTCTGCGAACTTTGAGTAAGCCCATAGCCCTGCGACAACCAACGCGATTATCTCGACCACTGTCCTGGTGGCATCAAGGCCTTGCTTCCATTTATCAAGTACTGTCATCGCCACGGTTACTCCGGCTCGAAGCGTTTAGGGGTCCTAGCGTGGGCTGAGATGACCGGACGGCATGTTTCTCCGAGTCGTATTGCCAGGCAGCATGCGAAAAGCGTAGTCTAATTCGTACCGACGCACAGACTGTCGGTAGATTGGTGTCCTATTCGGGGGAATATCGGACATGAAAAGATCAGTTCGCTTTCTCGTCCCAATGTTGTCTCTGGCGGGTGCTGTTTTTGCCGCTCAGGGTGAGTCGCATGCGACTGCCGAGTCGAGCTATCGCTTGGAGCAACGTGATTGCGATGCGACGAGCATCAGCACTCTGTCCAGCGAGAGCATCGACAGCGACACTGAGTTCATTCTTACGCTCAGCGAACGCCGAGAGGTCATCGCAGGACATAGTTCTCACAGATCTCACAGCTCGCATCGTTCCCACAGCTCTCACCGTTCAAGCAGCTACTAGCCGGTGGATATGCTTTCAGATCCGACCAATGGGGGAACGAAGGTCGTCGTGCGGTTTCACGCCACCCTGTACTCATCTGAGATCATCGAACGGGCGGCGTACCGCTTCATCGATAGATTTGCACTCGAACTTGTTCCAGAAATGGAATTTTGGGTCTGCACGCTCACAGCGACTCGCAAAAACGACTCGCGGGACCTCGCTGGACTTGTCGACGACTTCCAAAAAGAAGTCCTTGATCAGAAGCTCCGTGCATCTATCCGAGCCCAGACTGACACTGTCCGGAATCTTGTCCTTGCGCGCGCATTCTCGCGGAGCGGCCTGGTGGAAGACGACACCGGCGGGAAAGCGTGAGTAAGTTTCGGGATTCCGAAGCATTCATCGGATCCAGCCCATATCGCCTTCTGCCGTTTAGTTTCGACAGACTCGATGCTGAACGTGCGGTCGTCACCAACATGGTGGGCGAACACCTAGTGTTACCCAACGGTGTTCTCGAACCGCTTGTCGCCGGATCCCTTCTCCCTACGCATCCACTGTACCCGACGCTTCGATCACGGCACTTCCTTGCCGAGTCCGACGATCTAGCTACTGAGGAGCTTCTTGAACTAAAGACACGAACCCGTACGCATCGACTCGCGCAGTTCACTTCGCTGCATATTTTCGTCGCCACGCTCCGCTGCGATCACTCCTGCCCGTACTGCCAAGTGTCGCGTAGACAGGATTCGGACAGTAGCCAGTACGACATGTCATGGGACACCGCCTCGAAGGCTCTCGATCTCATGTTTCGTTCGCCCAATCGGCACATCAAGCTTGAGTTTCAGGGAGGCGAACCACTTTTGAATTTTCCCCTTGTCCAGCGAGTTACTTCTGTCGCCCGCTTGAGAGCGCAGCGCGAAGGAAAATCCCTCCAAGTGGTGATCGCGACTACTTTGTCACTAGCCACAGACGATGTGCTGGAGTTCTGCCGGGCGAACGACGTGCACCTTTCCTGCTCCCTTGACGGCCCGGCTAGTCTTCACAATTTCAATCGCCCGCGGCCAGGACGCGATTCCTATGAACGCTTTGTGCGCGGCTTGAAGCGCGCCCGCGACGTGGTTGGACGAGACCGGGTGGCGGCGCTGATGACGACGACAGAGAAGAGCCTGGGATTGGTCCGCGAGATAGTCGACGAGTACGTATCGTTAGGCTTTGATGGGATCTTTCTGCGCCCCCTTTCTCCGTACGGTTTCGCAGTCAAGACACCAAACTACTCAACGTACAACACGCGGCGCTTCCTCGACTTCTACTTCGAAGGCCTTGAGTACATCTTCGATCTCAATCGCGCAGGCGTTCCGATTCGTGAGCTCTATGCGTCTTTGGTGGTCGAGAAAATTATTTCAAATCAGGACACCGGCTACGTAGATCTGATGAGTCCCGCGGGCATCGGAATCGCGGCTGTCGTGTATGACTACGATGGTTCAGTCTACGCATCCGACGAAGCACGGATGCTCGCGCAGATGGGTGACAAGCGATTCCGTATGGGAAGCGTTCACACGCATAGCTATACCGATCTGATGACGAGCGATGAACTACTCATGGCACTGGAAGATTCGTTCACGCTCTCCGTACCGCAATGCGCTGAGTGCGCCTTCGAACCGTTTTGTGGCGCCGATCCCGTTCAGCATTGGGCACTTCACGGAGATGTTGTGGGACGAAAGCCCGAAAGCGAGTTCTGCCAGCGAAACATGGGGATCTTTAAGTACCTAGTATGCAAGTTGGAGGACGATCCTGAAATAGCTCGACTTCTCCGCAGTTGGACTGTACGGCACTAGCATGCTGACGCTTTCCGGGCGTCTCCTGTCTCTCTCGGCTGGATTTTCAGCGATTGGTGTAACTCGACTTTTGCTGAAAGTGTACGAAAGCACCGTTCCGCCTCTTCCGTTACGCGGTACTGGGGCATGGAAGGTTGGGAAGGAAATTCCGCCGGAGGGATTCGCGTGCTACTTAGTAGCAGAACGCAATTCGGG
>JAHCKV010000273.1 GCA_026125595.1 Burkholderiales bacterium
GCTCGGCGACGATTCGGTGGGCGAGTTCTATTCGGTCGCGCTGACCAACCATCTGCAACAGGCCGACACGGGCACCAAGATGATCCACGTGGGCCGCAACACGCGCAGCACGATCATCTCGAAGGGCATCTCGGCCGGGCGTTCCAGCAATTCGTACCGCGGGTTGGTCAAGATCGGTCCGAAGGCCGAAGGTGCGCGCAATTTCTCGCAGTGCGATTCGATGCTGATCGGCGCGGCCTGTGGCGCCCACACATTCCCGTACATCGACGTGCAGAACAGCACCGCCAAGGTCGAGCACGAAGCCAGCACGTCGAAGATCGGCGAAGACCAGCTGTTCTATTTCGCCAGCCGCGGCATCGGCAACGAGGAAGCGGTGTCGATGATCATCAACGGCTTCGTGAAGGATGTGTTCACGCAGCTGCCCATGGAATTCGCCGTGGAGGCCGGACGGCTTCTCGGCCTCAAGCTCGAAGGAAGTGTCGGATGAGTACCGATCGCCCGTTGCTCGACGTGAAGGGCCTGACGGCCAGCGTCGCCGGAAAGACCATCCTGAAGGGGATCGACTTCGTCGTCCGGCCCGGTGAAGTGCACGCCATCATGGGACCGAACGGCTCGGGCAAGAGCACGTTCTCGAAGGTGCTTGCCGGTCATCCGGCCTACGAGGTGACGGCCGGTTCCGCGACGTTCGACGGCGAGGATCTGTTCGCGCTGGAGCCCGAGATGCGTGCCCGCGCGGGGCTGTTCCTGAGCTTCCAGTATCCGGTCGAAGTGCCCGGTGTCGCGAACGCGCAGTTCCTGCGGCTGACCTACAACACGGTGCAGGGTGCCCGCGGCCGCGACGAGCTCGATCCACTCGAGTTCGACGATTTCGTGCGCGAGAAGATGAAGCTGCTCGAGATGAACCCGATGTTCCTCGATCGCAGTGTCAACGAAGGGTTCTCCGGCGGCGAGAAGAAGCGCAACGAGATCCTGCAGATGGCGCTGCTCGAGCCGAAGCTCGCGTTCCTCGACGAGACCGATTCGGGCCTCGACATCGATGCGCTGCGCATCGTGGCCGGGGGCGTGAATGCGCTGCGCACGTCCGATAACGCGATCGTGCTCGTGACCCACTATCAGCGGTTGCTCAACTACATCGTGCCGGACTTCGTTCACGTGATGGACGGCGGACGCATCGTGAAGACGGGCGGCAAGGAACTGGCGCTGGAACTGGAGAGCCGCGGCTACGACTGGATCGCCAAGGCGGCCTGAGGCCTTCGAACGCCCTATGGAAACTTCTACCGTTTCGCCGTTTCTCGACCAGCTTCTGGCCGATCGCCCGGTCGATTCCGCGCGTGGCTGGCTCGGTCGGCTGCGTGGACAGGCCCTCGAACAGGCCCACGGGGCCGGCGTGCCGACGGTGCGCGACGAAGACTGGCGCTTTACCGATCTGTCACCGTTGTACAAGCTCGCATTCCGGGCGCCTGCGGTGGTGCCGGAACCCACCCCCGATGCGATCCGGCCCCACCGGGTCGCGGAGGCTGCGGTCCGGATGGTGTTCGTCGATGGTCGGCACAGTCCGGCGCTGTCGTCGGCCGTTGATGTATTGCCGGCCGGTTTGAAGGTCGAGCGCCTGGGCGACGTCGACGGCGAATGGTTGCGGTCGCGGCTCGGAGCGGTTGCGGCCTTCACCGACGATGCGTTCGTCGCGATCAACACCGCCCATCTGCAGGATGGTGCCGTCGTCGTCGTCGATCGCGACGTTGCGATCGATGCGCCGGTGCATCTGCTGTTCGTCAGCACACAGCCGGACGCTGCGGCCCATCCGCGCGTGCTGGTGGTCGCGGAGCCGTCCAGCGACGTCACCGTGATCGAAGAGCATATGGCGCTGCACGACGGCGCCTATTGCGTGAACGCGGTCACCGAGGTGATCGCCGAAGCCAACGCCCGGGTCCGGCACGTGAAGTTGCAGCGCGACGGCAAGGCCGGCTTTCATCTGGCCACCAGCGCTGCCCGCGTCGAACGCGATGCGCGGTTTCATTCCCATGACATCGCGATCGGCGGGCGCATCTCGCGCCAGAACCTGCGCGTCGCGCTGGCCGGCGAAGGCAGCGAATGCCATCTCGACGGCCTGGCGCTGATCGACGGCCGGCAACTGGCCGACACCCACAGTTTCGTCGATCACGCGGTACCCCACGGCATCAGCCGGCAGCGTCACAAGTGCGTCGTCGGCGGTGGTGCCCATGCGGTCTTCAACGGTCGTGTACTGGTGCGCAGCGGCGCGCAGCAGACCGATTCGGCACAGCAGAGCCGCAACTTGCTGCTGTCGGAACGGGCGCGCGTCGACGCCAAGCCGCAGCTCGAGATTTTCGCCGACGACGTGAAGTGCGCGCACGGCGCGACGGTCGGCCAGTTGGAGCTGGAAGAAGTCTTCTACCTGCGCAGCCGGGGTCTCGATGATCTGGCCGCGCGCAATCTGCTCACCTACGCCTTTGCCGCCGAGATCGTCGATGCCATCGGTGTGAAGTCCGTCGTCGAACGGCTTCGCGCCCATGTCATGGCCCGCACCGGTGCGCAGGAGACCTTGCGATGACTGCTCAGACCGCGCTCGCGGTGACGCCCCCGACGCTCGATGTGGAACGCATCCGCGCCGATTTCCCGATCCTGCGCAACGTGCATCCGCACGGCAAGCCGCTGGTCTATCTCGACAACGCCGCGAGCGGACAGATGCCGCAACCGGTGATCGACCGCCTCGTGCGCTACCAGACCCACGAGCACGCGAACATTCACCGCGGCGTGCACACGCTGTCCGAGACGGCCACCGCTGCCTATGAAGATGCGCGGCGGCGCGTGCAGAAGTTCCTGAACGCGCGGCAGGAGCGGGAGATCGTCTTCACCAGCGGCTGCACCGAGGGCGTCAACCTCGTGATGCACGGCTACGGTCGCCGGTTCATCGGCGAGGGCGACGAGATCGTCATCACGTGGCTGGAGCACCATTCGAACATCGTGCCGTGGCAGATGCTGTGCGAGGAACGGGGCGCGAAGCTGAAGGTGGTGCCGATCGACGATCGCGGTGACGTGATCCTCGAAGAGTACGAACGGTTGGTCGGACCGCGCACGAAGCTCGTCGCGATCACCCACGTGTCGAATGCGCTGGGCACCGTCAATCCAGTCAAGCAGATGATCGCGATGGCCCATGCCCATGGCGTACCGGTGCTGATCGACGGTGCACAGGCGGTGCCCCACGTCGCGGTCGACGTGCAGGACCTCGATTGCGAGTTCTATGCATTCTCCGGTCACAAGATCTTCGGACCCACCGGCAGCGGTGCGCTGTACGGCAAGGCCGAATGGCTGGAAAAGATGCAGCCGTTCAAGGGTGGCGGCGACATGATCCTGTCCGTCACGTTCGAGAAGACGACGTACAACGCGATTCCCGCGAAGTTCGAGGCCGGCACGCCGCCGATCGCGGCGATGATCGGTCTCGGCGAGGCGCTCGACTACGTCGGCCGCATCGGGCTGGACGCGATCGCCGCGCACGAGCACGAACTGCTCGCCTATGCGACCGAGAAGATGAGCGCCGTCGACGGCGTGCGCCTGATCGGCACGGCGCGGCAGAAGGCATCGGTGCTGTCGTTCTATGTCGGTGAAGTGCATCCCCACGATGTCGGCACGCTGCTCAACGAGGACGGCATCGCGGTGCGGACCGGCCACCACTGCGCGCAGCCGGTCATGCAGCGCTTCAAGGTGCCGGCGACGGCCCGTGCCTCGTTTGCGCTGTACAACACGTTCGAGGAAGTCGACGCGCTGGTGGCGTCGGTGCGCAAGGTCCAGCAGCTCTTCGCATGATGGACAGCAAGCAGCTCTACCAGGAGGTCATCCTCGATCACAACCGCAAGCCGCGGAACTACGGCGCGCTGGCGGATGCGACCCATCGGTCGGAGGGATTGAATCCATTGTGCGGGGATCACATCTGGCTCAGCCTGAAAGTGGATGGCGGCGCGGTCGCCGGCATCGCGTTCGAGGGTCAGTCCTGCGCGATCTGCAAGGCGTCGGCGTCGATGATGACGACCGTCGTCAAGGGCAAGGCGGTCGGCGATGTCGAGACGCTGATCGGCGAATTCCGTGCGATGGCCACCGGCCAGCTCGAACCCGCCACCCAGGCCCATCACCTGGGTCGGTTGACCGTGTTCGCCGGCATCAAGGATCTGCCGTCGCGCGTCAAATGCGCGATCCTGCCGTGGCACACGCTGCATGCGGCCTTTGTGCAGGAAGGCTCGACGACGACCGAAGGCGAGGCCGATCCGGTCTCGTGACGGTTGCGAACCGGCGACGAACATCGATGAACCCGAAGCCCGCCTCCATCCTCGCGATGTGACGGGCCCCTGGATGCGAACCACAGAATGCCCAAGATCGCCGAAGTCGAACATACGCCCAATCCGAACGCGATGAAGTTCGTGCTCAAGGAGCCGTTGACCTGGGGCATCGCCCACTCGTTCGATTCGGCGCAGGAGGCGGTCGATGATCCGCTGGCCGCCGCGATCTTCTCCGTTCCCCACGTTACCAACGTGTTCTACGTCGATCACTGGATCACGGTCACGCAGGACGGCGATGCGGAGTGGCCGGCGCTGCTGAAGCAGGTCGCGGTGCCGATCCGCGAGGCCCCGGCTGCCGAAGAGCAGTCCCAGGGCTTCGGGTACGCCCACGATGCGTTGCTGGGAGATCCGAACCTGTCGGACGAGCAGCGCGAGAAGCTGATCGCGATCAGCGAACTGCTCGATGAACGGGTGCGGCCGTTCCTGCAGGGCGACGGCGGTGACCTGTTCATCGTCGGCCTCGAAGGAAACGAGTTGCGCGTGCACTATCAGGGCGCGTGCGGCAGTTGCCCGAGTTCGCTGTCGGGCACGCTGACCGGCATCGAGAGCCTTGTGCACCAGATCGATCCGAACCTGGAAGTCGTGCCGGTTTGAGCTGGTCGATCGTCTGTGCGGTAGCCGACCTGCAGCCGGGGCAACACCGGGTCATCGACGTCGACGGCACGGCCGTGGTGGTCTTCAACCTGGACGGCGCGTTCTTCGCGCTCGAAGACGTCTGCACCCACGACGGCGGACAACTCACCGGTGGCTGCGTCGACGGTGACGAGATCGTCTGTCCGCGGCACGGTGCGCGGTTCTCCATCCGCACCGGAGCGGCGTTGACGCCGCCGGCCTACGATGCGACGGCGAAGTTTCCGGTACGCGTGTCCGCCGCCGGGCAGATCGAAGTCCGCGACGATCGCTGGGACTGACCGCGGGAGCCGCGCAGCCCCGACGCCGGG
>JAHCKV010000274.1 GCA_026125595.1 Burkholderiales bacterium
CGCGATCTACTTCGTCTCGGCGGTGTCGACGCTGCTGGTGGCGATCGCGTTGCATCGCGCGTTGCCGGTGCGGGACGCCGGGAAGTCCGCCGCGAGCTATCTGCAACTGCTGCAATCGGTGTTCGCGCTGTTCGTGCAAGTGCCGGTGCTGCGCGTCCGCGCGGCGATCGCATTGCTGATGTTCGCCGGCTTCAGCGCGCTGTGGACGGCGATGGTGCTGCCGTTCAGCGCGCCGCCGCACTCACTGTCCCATGGCGTGATCGGATTGTTTGGCCTTGCCGGTGCGGCGGGCGCGCTGGCTGCCGCGCGTGCCGGCCGATGGGCGGATCGCGGTTTCGGGCAACGGACGACGGGTGCCGGTCTGGCTCTGATGCTGCTGGCGTGGTGGCCGATGCATCGCATCGACGACGCGTTGTGGCCGTTCGTGATCGGACTCGTCCTCTTCAACCTTGCATTGCAGGCGGTGCACGTGACGAACCAGAGCCTCATCTTCGTCGCGCGGCCCGACGCCCGCAGCCGGCTCGTGGCCGGCTACATGATCTTTTACTCGCTCGGCAGCGCCCTCGGTGCGATCGCGTCGACGGCGCTGTATGCCCGCGTGGGGTGGAGCGGCGTTTGTGGATTGGGTGCCACGGCCAGCGCGCTGGCGTTGGCCGTGTGGTTGCCGACGCTGTGGCGCGGATCTGCGTCGGGACCGGATGAGACCCGTGCTGTCACGCGCGCCGCAGCCTAGTGCTTGTTCGCCGGAAGCACCGGCGGCGTGTTGTGGTCCTTGACGAAGAAGACCAGGAACTTCGCCGGTTTCGTCGCGCTGACGTTGCGCGTCTCGCTGTGGATGTCGCCCGGCGTCTCGTAGAAGACGTCACCCGGATTCAGCGTGACCAGCGGCCCGCTGTTGACGCGGGTTTCGATCGAACCTTCCAGCATGTAGACGAAGACGTGGGCGTCGTGCCGGTGCGGCTGGTCGACGAAGCCGGGCGCGAACTCCACCGTCAGCACCAGGCCATCCTTGCCGGGCATGTCGGGGAATGACTTCTGCATCAGTGGCGTGACCTTCAACCCTTCGCCGTCGTGCGCGAAGACGGGAGCGCCGGCATACAGCACGCCGAACGTGAACAGTGCGGAAACGCCGATACGGCGCCGGAGAGATCGATGCATCGTGGACTCCTGACGGAATGAGCGCTGCGATGGCGGCTCGTGGTTTCGCGGTATTCGCCTGATCAAGACGTGCGAGCCCCGTCCCTTGTGACAACCCGTCGCCGTCACAGCGCGTCGAGCGAGATGCCGGTGATCTTGTCCGGGTTGCGCATCACGTAGATGCCGGTGATGCGACCGTCGGCGGTTTCGAACGCGAGGATCGACTGGATGTGTCCGTCGAGCACGCTGACGGCGCCGAGTTCGCCGTTCACGCGGATCAGCCGATAGGTCATGCCACGGTAGTTGCGCGCCACGCAGTGCATGAGCCGCCCGATCCGGTCCGGGCCGACCAGCACCTTCAACGCCGCCACCACCTTTCCGCCGCCGTCGGAGACGTAACGCGCATCGTCGGCGAGCAAGGCCATCACGGCATCGCGGTTACCGCTGCTCGCGGCCACGAAGAACCGGCGCAGCAGGTTCTCGCGCGCTTCGGCGGCCATCGAGAACCGGGGGCGGTCTTCCCGCACGCGCAGTCGCGCCCGGTGCAGCATCTGCCGGCACGCGGGTTCCGCCTTGCCGAGAATCTCCGCGATCTCCGGATAGTCGTAATCGAACACGTCGCGCAGCAGAAACACCGCGCGCTCCTCGGGGCCGAGACGTTCGAGCACCGCCAGAAACGCAACCGACAGTTCCGACGCGATCTCCATCTGGTGCTCCGGCGACGGGTGCACGTCTTCGACGAGCGGTTCCGGCAGCCACGGGCCCACGTAGCGCGCGCGCTCGTTCTGCGCCGCGCGGAGCCGATCGAGGCTGAGTCGCGTCGTCACCGTCATCAGCCAGGCCTCGGCCGACTGCAGCGCGGCGGGTTCCGATCGGCGCCAGCGCAGATAGCAGTCCTGCAGCACGTCTTCGGCGTCGGCGCGCGAGCCCAGCATGCGGTAAGCCACGCCGAAGAGGCGCGACCGGTGCTGTTCGAACTGGCGGGTGTGGTCATCCAACGACGTGTCGGGCGGGGTCATCGCGAACTCGCTGCGAAGAAAGACGACTGGCTATGTCCGGTTGTGACGGCGCGGCGGCGAATGTTGCGCTGCGGCGCCGCCCGCTGATCGCAGGTATAGCCGTCCGCGCCGGAGCCTTGAACTATAGTCTTGGATCAACAGGACTTTCACGAGCATCCGCCATGAACGACGCCGTCTCCGCCCGCCGCCTCAGCCCCGAGACGCTCACGGGTTCGCCCACCGACAATCCGCATCAGCGCCGCGCGCTCTATCACTGCGCGGTGAACGGCTTCAGCTACCACCCGCCCGCAGTCCCGATGCGGCAGTTCCTGCGCGAACGCGATCGCGCGTTCGATCCGGCCACCCCCACCGGCGCCATCGTGCTCGACATCTCCGATGTGCTGGAGACCGATTACCTCGCCACCACGCCGACCCTGCTGTGCCGCTACCTGAAGATCCGCGCCGGCGAGCAGCTGCGCAAGACCTACGTCGCCTCCTGTGAAATCTTCTACGTGATGACCGGCAGCGGCGACAGCCGCAACGGTGACGACACCGTGCATTGGGTCACCGGCGACGTCTTCTGCTTTCCGGGGGGCAGCGAGACGGTGCACACCGCCGGCAGCGGGGACGCGCTGCTGTTCTGCGTCACCAACGAACCGTTGTTGTCGTTCGAGCGGCTGCAGGCGCCCGCGCCAGGTACCAGCATCGTCGAAACGACCCATTGGCCGGCGGTCGAGATCGATCGTCACCTGACCGAAGTCTGGAAGCGGCCGTTGACGCCCGATACCACCGGCTACTCGGTGCAGTTCGCGACGCCGGCGCTGGTGCCCAACACCAGCACGACGCCCACCATCAACTGCGCGATCAACACGCTCGGCCCGGGTCTCGACCAGCGGCCCCACCGGCACAACGGCGCAGCGATCACGCTCGCGATCGAAGGCGAGGGCGTGTTCTCGATGATCGACGGCGAGCGTGTCGAGTGGTCCACCGGTGCGGCGCAGATCACGCCGGCCACGACGCTGCATTCGCACCATTCACGCGGCACCAAGCGCATGCGTTCGTTCGTGATTCAAGACGAAGGGCTGCACTTCTACACGCGCACGGTCGGCTTCAGCTTCGACTGAAGCCCGTCGCTTCCGATCGGCGGCGTGACCGGATTCGGTCACGCCGCATGGTTTTCCGGCTCCCTCCGAATCGACTGCGATGCCCCATCACGACCTGCAGCAAGCCGTGCAGTACGCCATCGACCATGAAACGCCGTGGAGCCGCGACGTCGGCGAGCATTGGGGCATCTACCAGCAGGATCCGCCGCCGTGGAACCGACTGCTAGGTCCGGTGCATGGACGCGGTCCGGTGTCCGGCACTATCGTGCGCGACGGTGCGACGCTGTTGTCGTGGGGCGAACCGGAGCGCGCCGATCTGACGTTCAGCATCGCGAAGACCTATCTCGCGCTGTTGGCCGGCGTCGCACACGATCGCGGACTGCTGCCGAACGTCGATGAACCGGTCGGCGCGACGATTCGCGATGTCGGCTTCGATGCGGGACGCAACGCCGCCGTGACGTGGGCCCATCTGTTGCAGCAGACCAGCGAATGGGAAGGCGAATGCTTCGGCGTACCGGAGCAGGTGGATCGCTATCGCACGTTGCAGTTTCAGGATCCCGCCACGACCGAGATCGGTCGCAAGGGCGATGCACGACCGCTGCGCGCCCCCGGCACCTATTGGGAATACAACGACGTCCGCATCAACCAGTTGTCGCTGGCGTTGCTGCACCTGTTCCGGCAACCGCTGCCGGAGGTGTTCCGCAAGAGCATCATGGAGCCGATCGGTGCCAGCGAGCGCTGGCGTTGGGATGGCTACGATCACTCGTGGATCGACCTGGATGGCCGCCATGTGCAATCGGTGCCCGGTGGTACGCACTGGGGCGGCGGCGTATCCATCGGCAGCGTCGACCAGGCCCGGATCGGGCGACTGTTCCTCGACGCAGGCCGCGCGAATGGCCGGCAGATCGTATCGGCCGAATGGCTGGAGCGCATGCGAACACCGTGCGCCATCGCGCCGTTCTACGGCTACCTGACGTGGCTCAACCATGAAGGACGCGTGTTTCCGAGTGTGCCGGAGTCGAGCATTTTCGCGATCGGTGCCGGCAGTTCGTTCATGTGGATCGAACCCGAGCGTCGGCTCGTCGTGATCGTCCGCTGGATCGATGCCGACCACGCCGACGGATTCTTCGGCCGCGTGCTGCAGGCGGTCGACGCGGCAGGGTGATTGGCAGCCAGGTCTCGCACGACCCGGTTCGGGACTTCGTCGTTCGAGGAGCGTCGAACCCCTCTGACGACGTGACGGCAAACGACAACGCCGTCGCCATCGGATCGACGTCGCGTTCCGCGAGCCGCGTCCGACGCTCTCCGCATCCTTCCGCAAGCGCTCCGCGGTCACTTCGGGTTCCGTGACGCCTCTGGTACGGACCAACTGAACAGCGCGCAGGTCCCAGGCGGTCATCGAACGGGAAGGCGCTGCGGTAAGCACTCAATCGGCAAGTAAGTTGCGCCTTACGGTCGATGTCGATACTGTGCTCACGGTTCTCCGAACGATGTCCGCTACGCCCCAGTGCCGGCAGCAACCGAACGGGTGAATCAAATGCGAGTTTGCGACGCGACGGCGGAGGTAGCGCAGCATCCACGCTCAAGCAGTGGCGCCTCCCGACTGACTGTGCTGCCGGTAGCGGATGCTGTCGTGGACCGTATCCGGACCGCGCCTGATCGGATATCGGGACTGCACCGGACCTGATGTCGTGAGCATGCCCGTCGACGCTTGCGATGGAGACGAATCCGAGGTTGCCGCCCTCGTCCAGCAGCTTCATCACATCCAGGAGCGGCTGCGGGCCCTCACCGGAGGTGACGCCGAGTCTGTCGGCGGACCGGTCGATCAACCGCATCTGCCGCGCCAAGCCGACGAGCAACCGCGTCCGAAGGACAGTGAGCCTGATCGATCGATCGCGACCCTGACCGCAGTGCTCGATGCACTGGCGCCGCACGTGGCTCTGCTCGACGAGAGCGGCTCGATCCTGTCCGTCAACGAGTCTTGGAAGCGCTTCTTCGACGTCAACGACATTCCGATGCCGGGTTTC